>NZ_JAHRFA010000033.1:0-72577 GCF_020883045.1 Microcoleus sp. CAWBG58
ATCATTGCTTTCATTACTTGTCCTGGGCTTAGGGTTTCTTTACTTCTTATTCCCACTATTTTGTTGACGAATTCTACCAATTCCATTTCATCTATTATCCCTGCTACTATTCCTTGCAGGGTCTAAGTTTACGATATTTATAGCTTCAGAGGGCTTTTTCATTGTTTTGAAGGTTGCTATACTGCTACTAATTATTATACCTTAAAAAAACCTCAAATTATTGCTTAGCAATAATTTGAGGTTTTGACAATTCTGAATTCTTTTGAAATTCAATCTACTTAAATATCTGCGGAATGTGGGTTGTATGGTGGGCTTCGATCGCAATTAGCAATAGAACAATGCCACCAATGAAAGAAAGTTAAATCAGTAATTAAGTCTTGTTCTTGAATTAAGCCCTGACAGCGATGAAATATTACCTCTTCGGCTACCCATCTTCTAGCGTTCCAGCCAGATCGTATGGTATCAAGTGAGATCGATCGGGTCGGATGCCTAACCGTAGTTGCCTTCAACTTCTTCTACTGAAAGATGTGATTCAACAACCAGACGCTTGACCATAATTGTACGATCGCACGCTATATTCACCACACCGCCATTATAGCCAGGACGGTGCTACCGGACTTGATATCAGTAAAATTCAAAAAAGTCAAAAGTAATAAAGCTTTGAGTAAAAACAAGATTTTTACTTTTTACTTTTGACTTTTGACTTTTTAGCACATCGAGTATCAAACTCAAAACTCAAAACTCTTAAGGCGCTGCCGCCGCCCTGCGGTTGGCAACAATCAGATTTGCCTGATACTCTGCCGCTTTTTGCTGAGCCTTTGAATGGTTGGGGCTAGTTGACGGCACGGCTCTCATAAGCTGAACCGCTTTCTGCCATTCGCTTGCTACCGCAATCCACTCTGCTTGAGATTGAGCCGTCTGTGCCAAAACTGCCGCCTTCTGAGCGTTGTTAACGCCTTCCCTCCAAGAGTCAGGCTTAGGTGCGGCGGCTTTTGGTGCAGGAGATGCTGCTTTTGGCGCTGGAGATGCTGCCTTGGGCGCTGGAGGTTTGGGAACAGGGCTCGCGGGCGCAGCAGCAGTAGTGGGAGCGGCTTTTGGTGCAGGAGGAGATGCTGCCTGTGGGGTCTCCCCAGATGCGCTGGGAGATGGAGATGTGGCTTTAGACGCAGGAGATGTGGCTTTTTTGGGGGAGGGCGAAGCTGCTTCGGGGGCGCTCGGTTCAGGGTTCGAGCCGCCACCGAAGGGGAAATTTCCAGTCAAGTAAAACGCTGCGATCGCCCCCAGAGGCACTAAGATACCCACAGGTATTGCCCATTTTGGGAATTGTTTTTTCGGAGGGGGGGCTACATCTTCGTCTTCGTCTTCCTCGTCGTCTTCCTCGTCGTCTTCCTCGTTGTCATCTGGATCGAATTGTCCCTCTTGATAATAGTCTTCGCCATCCGGTTCGACATCATCTAAACCTACAGAGTCGTCAGGCATTCCAGTATCCGAGGCATAAAGCATTGGATCTGCGGGCATCAGATCTATTTCATCTTCCCACGCAGGGGAGCCGTCACCTGTGCGACGCCCGTAAACTTTGACAGTGTGAATTGATTCGACTCCCAAATTCGTCATCCCGCTGCGGATGAAATCCACCAATGCCATTTGACTCGGTACTTTGCCTGACTCCAGAGTTATGTGGAGGCAGCCGTTGTCCCGCGTCACATCGGCGTTGATGCCTTTGGGTTTGAGTGTACGGTTGATGCTAGATGCGATCGCTTTTGGATCGCCCTGCTTCAGAAGTTCCCGCAGGTTCTGTTGTGTCATGGTAGCGCTCTTGTTTTTTTTGGGGGGAGTGGAGAGCCGACAAATAATATTAATCGATCGGCGTTAGGCGGCGGACAATATTTATTTACCGAAAAATTGGGGTAGGAACCCCGTCCCGATCAGACGGCTTTCATAAAAATACTCGGTAAGTGGGAAACGAGCGAGTCTTTAGATCTGAGAGGAAAACGACTCGGCGGTTTCAACCGCCTTGAATCCCCTTGCGGGGTAGAGGGGTATGGTTGCCCCTCTGCGGAGATATGGTTGTCTCCAAGCCCTTACGGGTAATGTTAGGCAACGCCCAAGGTTATGAGAGCTTGAGAGACCTGCAACACTGTTGAGCGTGACTTTCAAACTGTTTAATTGCAGATGACAGAGCAAGGAACTAGCGAGAGCATTCGCTTGGTGTCGTGACTCAAATAACGTAGTCAGTTAAGACGCTTGGCCCGTCAGTATAGCTTGCTCAATTACTCTTACAAGCTCAGTGGCGTTGACTCCCTGAGTTACTGACGATAGAATCATAGATTGTTGATTCGCGAGATGTAAAAATCCGGTCTCAACTCTATAGTCCAAAAAAATCTTATAGGTTGGGGCATCAACCTATGGGCCAGGCAACATCAGACAAGCTGTGCTTGAAGAAAGCTGTTTGAATCCAGAATCCCATGCCTTTATGGTGGGGAGTATGTCAACACATTAACTTCTACTGTGGCATTCTGAGAGTATTTCTCGTAGTTATTGAGCTTTTTGTGCGCGATCGCACATCTAAAGATATATCCGATCGCGGACTTTGTTGTAAAAATTTACAGTAAGATATTGTCCGATCGATTAACGGCAGTAAAATTCGTTCGTGCGTGTGGAATACGAGTCCGCACTCTGGCTGCGGGCTTAAGCCCGCACTACAAACCGGCGAGTCCGCACTCTGGCTGCGGGCTTAAGCCCGCACTACAAACCGTTAAACCGTTGTTGTTATGGTAATCGAGCGGACATGATATAATTCGCCAATTTTGCTGCGGGGTCTCTCGTCAGCGAAACAAGCTAGAAAGTTCTATAACTTTGGTTTGCAGGGTTGATATTTCTTCCCGGCCCCGCTTTAAGGAAGCTTCTAACTCTAGCAGCAAAGGCAAACTTTTTTGCAGTTTTTCTAAGCTGGCGTTCTTGACTTCTTGGCGAAAGTAGTATACTCGTTTCGGATTGCCGAGGTCTAGAGCTTGAGCAATTTTATCATCTCGATCGCCCGCTTGGATCATCGCCTTCACCCACAGCCAAATCCGAAATTTACCAGTCAAGCCCGCCACAATCCTCAAACCAGGCTCGCTCTGAGCCGTTAAGCCCGCCAATAACTCTAAAGCACCGGAGGTATTGCCGGCGCGTATCGCATCGGCTAGCTGAAAGGTATTCTGGGCGTGACAGTGCACCAGTGCGGCGACTTCCTCGGGGTTGAGAGGTTGACTGCGATTGCCGGCAAACAGTAACAATTTTTCAAGTTCGCTGTATAGCTGGCGCGTATCGCTACCGATGGATTCGGCCAAAAGTTCGATCGCCGTGGCGGTTAATTTAACATTCATTTCCCCGGCAACTTGGCGCACTCGCTGGACTAACTCTTTTTCATTCCAAGGCGGAATAGGTGAAAATTCTCGAAATTCGACGGACTTGGCGATTAACTTGGTAGATTTGAGCCGGCTGTCGGGTTTTTTGACGGATGTCAGCAGCAATACGGTACTGGGGGGTATGACTGGCAGAGTGCGTTCCAATTGGGCTAAAAGTTCCGCAGAGCACTGCTGCGTTACAGTCGTATTTGCCAGCCAGACAAAACGGCTGCCGGTGCCGAAGGGTGGCGTTAAAGCTCGATCGAGTCCTTCAACCACAGCGTCGGGTCGATCGGCCACAATCTTGTCATAGTTAAAACTAGCCCAATTGGAGTCGAGGACTGAGGAGCGCAAACTTGTGACTGCTTGCGCGATCGCAAAGTCGTCTTCTCCCCAAAACAGGTAAATTGGCATATTTCAAGCTCAGCAGCCAAAAAAATCAGATTTGCACGATCCCCAAGTCCAACATATCCTGAATCAGAATGTTGGAAGCCCGCACCATAATATAAAATTTGGTGTGGGAGTATTTCACCGCGAGGAAATCAAGATTGGATGATACTTATCAAGCTTACGTAAATCGGGTAGCGCGAATGACGCTGCTGGACTCCTACAAGTCCCAGGTAGAACACATTCAGGAATCTCCAAAATTTAAGCCTGATGAAGTCGGTCACAGAACGCCTGTACCTTTTCCGGGTTATTCGGTGATTACGCCACCTGCGGGGGAAGATGCAGACAATACTGCACTTTATACTAATTTACACTCAGTCCAACAACGGCTATTGCAGGAAATCGCGGACGGTGCGATCGTAGCACTGCCTCCTGATAGCTTCCATTTAACCGTGGCCGATCTCATTTGGAGTAGCGCTTTTCGAGATGCCTCCGAGAAAAATCCAGAATTTGAGGGGCAACTGCGCGATCGCATAAAAGATGGTTTTGCGGCCTGCAAACCCTTGGCGGGCGGCCCTCCCATACGCTGGACGGTGCTGGGGTTGATGGTGATGACTAGAGCTGTAGGTGTGTGTTTGGCACCGACGGACGAAAACTCTTACAAGCAAATTCTGGAGTTTCGTCGATCGATCTATCAAAATCCCGATTTAATTGCTTTGGGAATTGAACAGCAATATCATTTTACGGCACACATTACTCTGGCTTATTTTGGGGACACCGGGCCGAACCTAAACCGCGCTCATTTTTCTGCCCTGATGGCTGAGTTAAACGACCAATGGCTCGACACGCCCCAGGATTTGTGGGTGCACAAAGCAGAACTGCGGAAGTTTGACGACATGACTAGCTACGTGCGACAACCAGACTGGCCTGTTTTTGAGTTTTGAGCCGATCGTCAAATATTTAGTGTTGGGCATTTGGCAGCATAAAAATCAAATATGCTGTCAATTGTCTAATACTTGTCGATCAACTATTAACTATTCAAAAGCAGTCGATCGCCGAGCAGTCGCCTTCAAGCCGTAGATAGGATTGTTTACCAGATCTTTGCCGTAGGGCGTAAGACCTGAGAAATTCCCGTCCCGAGTCATTTCCCTGCGATCGCAACCATCCTTCCACCAACACCAAGCCAGCCAACCAATTTCCTGCTCTTTTAGCACCTTCAAAAGCGCTTGATAGGTAAAATTATTCTGGGGTGAATGATTTTCCTTACGGCCATCGATATCGTAGTAGCAGTATGCGGTTTTTCCCGCGATCGATTCATCTTGTTTGTTGGCGATTTCACCAAAGACGATCGGTAAATTAGCTTTGATGACTGCATTAAGATGCGACATTCCATCATAACCAGCCCAATAAGCGTGTCCGCTAAACAAAAGATTGCGATTTGGATCGCTATCGATTAATTCCCGACCTATCTTGGCGAACACTTCGATCGAACTACCGCAATCAGGTGCATCAATTGCGATCGGAACTTGCAAGTGTTGTCGAATCCTAGCAATTGCATTTTTATATGAGGTTTTATACGCCTCCAATGCTGCCACAGAATTGCTCGCCCAACGATAGACACCCAATTCGTTAGCAGGATTAACAATCAGATACCGCTGATGTTTTTTCAATACAGCCAAAACAGGTTCGGAAGTCCACCAAGGAATCAACTGGGTGTTGAGGAGGGTGGTATCGGGCTGACAGGTTAAGTCAAACAACCCCAGGATCGGAATAATTTTGTTCGCCTTGCATTTGGCGAGAAAATTATCCAAGTTTTGCAGCGAATAGGCAGGGCGAGTCAGTTGACCGTAATCCTTGTACCATTGGATTCTGACAGCATTGGCTCCTGTTTTTTCCAATTCTGCCAGTCGATCGCTTTGAGGAAAATTCCAGTCATCCAGGAGGGGTAGGTTAATTCCTCGCAGGACTATCTTCTGCCCCCTTGAATCAAAAAGATAGCGTCCCTTTGTATAAAGTGTATTCTTAGTTTGCGAAGGCTGCCTAGCGGGTTGGGCTAAAACGACGGGGCGATCGCCAAACATAACTGCACTTCCTATTCCAGCAATTAAACCGACACCTGCCTTCAAAAATTGACGGCGGCAAAGCTCATCAGACATCATGTTTTCTCCATAAATAGAACTTCGAGTAATTTGAGATGTAGCTGGCGATCGCCCGATCGACAAAAACAATTGGGCTTGTGAGATCGATCGGGAAAACTAACCTAATTAAAATCGGCGATCGCCCTAAAAGTTTGAAGGTCTGACCTAACCTCATTTCTTGCTTTTTTATAGAAAGCGAAGAAAAGAAACGAGACTGTACTAAGTAAGTCCACTTAATTAAAACCAAGATCTCCTTCTCTCAAAAGCTTACTGGCTGGCTTTTCTTCCTTCTTCCGACTTCCCTCGGACTTCTTCCTTCTACTTATTTCCAGCATGAAAGCGGATATCGCTTACCGTTCCACGTCGTCCAACCCGTGGTTCTATTGCCTGTGGGTTTAGGCAAATACCATTGATTGCCATCAGCATGGCGGAAGTACAATCCGCCTCGATCGGCCTGACGCGGATTTGTCAGCGGCACCCAGCGAGCTCCATTGTCAGAAAAACTGCCATTCCAACGCACGCCAGAAGTGCTGCTACAGATGTTACCGTTACAGGTGGTTTGGCTATCATCAACCACATTCCATCTCATCCGGGCCGATCGCCCGTCGATATTGCAATTCCAATCGCCGCCCCACCAGCCGACGGCTTGGCTAGCGATAGTCGAACTGGAAACGGCAAGGGATAAAGCAATGCCGCAGGATATCGTAATTAGTGAACGTTGCATTATAGTCGTCATAGAATTATTCCTCATGTTGGGAACCTCTCTTTTGACTCTTTATTTATTACTCAGCAGTCTGCACCAGATTTTTTATAAACTTGATTGTGGGTAAACAGGCAAAGAAGCAAAGTTATATGCTGCCATGTCAATCGCTCCATAAAGTGTCGGGTAGATTTTTATACGGTATGAGAACTCAGGCAATTATGGATCGGCAATCTGTGTTCCATGAGATTCTTCAACTCAACGCTTAAGTTAACCGGACAGTTAATGAATTGATTTTTGATATGCACCTTAAATTTTGGAACTCTGATTGATTTGCTTCCCTTTACAAGAAAGTTTGGCGCTATCGAAAATAATTCTATTTAACCCGTTGAATTCTCTGATTTACATCAGTCTGAAAGGGGCGGGGTTTTTCATTATCTATACAGTCCGCCTTGTTCAATTGAGAATTTTCCTCTTTACTCTTAAGCTCAATAGCGAAATCCAACAAAACCATCGATTTTTGATGTTGGGTTTCCTTGCGTCAACCCAACATACATCTGCTGTGACAGTTGTAAACTACTTCACAAATTGCCAAGAATAATCGATACGATATAACCCTCCATAATCCTTAAAGTAACATGAATACTGCGGGCTAATCGTGCTGCCATTCCAACGTGCGTCAAACGATGGAATCATCGCACCAACCGTAGCAGGTGGAAACAAATCATCTTCCCACCAAATCTGAAAAAACCTGAACAGTGCTCCCATAACAAATCCTACTGCTGCACCAACAGCAGCACCGACGGGTCCAGCAAGCGATCCAACAAGAGTGCCGACAGCTATACCTATGGCAGAAGCAACTTTCTCTTTAATTTTGTCGTAAATAGTTTGAACCATGTCTGGCAAACCACCATTATCAACCTCAGATAAGATAAATGTGCATTGACAAAGCTTCGGGAACCCCAGAAAGTGGTTTGGATTCCAGAGATCGTAGAAGGCGTAATACCAATTTCCGAAGTAGACTTCTTCTCCATCATCAAAATCATTAGAGATTACTTGAGGCCCTAATTTACTCGTTGCACCACTGGGTTGTGTGATTACTGCTGCAAGCTCGATTTCATCATCACCACCTCCAGAAGTTTCTACCAGACATTTGACACGGTGAATGCGGAGAGCAATCTTATCAAACTCCGGACGCATACGTATGAATATATCCTCATTGACTTCACCAAAAAATTTGATTTTTTTCCGAAAGATCTTCCCATGCTTCAGAAATAAATCCGATGCACTTTCAAAAATTGGTTCTGGTTGCTTGAGTTTGTCAATAACACCCGCTGCAGAAAGATTTGAATACTTTCCTTCTCGAAGAAGATCCAAATTTTCTATTGCCGACTTAACATTGTTAATCGCAATTTTTTTCTTGAGATCGCTTAGTGCTGATAATCGCTTTGACAGTAGCATCTCAAGACTACCTTCATGAAATTCTCCTAATGGAAATGTTCCAGGATCTGCAAAATTTGCTGTAACTTTGAGAAAGGTTAAATCGATTGCATTTACAATTTCTTGAGCAAGTGGTAACAACTCTGGTACTTGTTCTTGCAAAATCGATCGGCTGTCGCTGTAAGTATCGACTTGTTCGCATTTTTGTTCGCAACTGTGCATAATTTTTAGGTTTGTTGTGTAGTCTGTTATTGGCACTCATTTGTGCTTCATGTTTATATATTTACAGATCGCAACTCGATATGATCCCTGGTAAACTTCTGGAGTTTACTATCAAAAAAATCAGGAAAAGGGGAGATAGTAAACAGGAAAAGTTCAGGATTGCAAATTACATTTAAAGCAAAAAGTCTGGAAAAGTCAGGTGCAGCAACCCCATTGATTCACCCGTTAATTCGTGATATAATCAAAGGTATTCATCTTGCTACTCTAAGCCATGAATGCTGAAACAGAACTGTCTTGGGAACAAACCCAAAATCTGGTTAATACACTGGTATTAAAACATACTGAAAAACACCTCAGTGATGTTGAGATAGAGGTGCTTCGAGGCGCGTGGGAAGGTAAAAGTTATGGAAAGATTGCCGAACAGTTATTTCTGACTGAGAACTACATCAGTGGAGACGTGGGATATCGCTTGTGGAAAAAACTGTCAGCAGCATTAGGCGAAGAAGTAACAAAGAAAAGCTTCCGGCAAGCACTCAAGCGAGAATGGCAAAAAACTTCATCAACACCAACATCAAATTGTGCGATCGCCCTAAAGTTTCCAGAAGGACCTGTAGAACCAGATTCGCCCTTCTACGTGCAACGTCCCCAGATCGAATCTGACTGTTACAAGGAGATTGTGAAGCCCGGTTCTCTGATTCGGATCAGAGGGCCTAGAAAAATGGGGAAAACCTCTTTACTGAATCAAGTGTTGGCTTATGCGACTCAACAAAATTATCAAGTTGTTCGCATTAACCTGCGAAATGCTGAAAAAACAGTCTTTACAAGCTTAAATAAATTTTTACGATGGTTCTGTTTGAATGTGAGCCGAGAACTCAAGCTAGAACCAAAGCTTGATGACTACTGGGATGAAGAAATTGGTAGTAAGGTAAGCTGTACTGGATACTTTGAAACCCATTTATTAGAACAGTTAGAGACGGATTTAGTCCTCAGCTTAGACGAAATTGATACGGTTTTTAACTATCCCGATATTGCTGAAGATTTTTTAGCTTTGCTGCGAGAATGGCATGAAGAAGCCACACTCCAAGAAAGTTGGCGGAAACTTCGATTAGTCATCGCCCACTCAACAGAAGTATATATCTCCTTAAATATCCATCAATCTCCATTTAATGTTGGGCTACCCCTGAGATTGCCGCCATTTAATCAACAGCAAGTCCAGATGCTAGCTCAGTTACATGGCTTAATTTGGACTGTGGAAACGACCCAATCGTTAACGGCGATGATTGGAGGGCATCCTTATCTGATTCGACTCGCCCTGTATCACCTTGCTCGCCAGGATATGACGCTTCAGCAATTGCTGCAAGATGCTCCAACCCATGCTGGAGTTTATAGCGACCATTTGCGGTGTTGCTTAGGAAATTTAAAACAGCAACCAGAATTAGCATTCGCCTTGAAACAGGTCGTGACTGCACAAAATCCTATTCAGTTAGAATCTGTAACTGTCTATCAGTTGGATAGTATGGGACTCGTTCATCTTAATGGCAACCAAGTAACACCAAGTTGCGAGCTATATCGTCAGTATTTCAGCACCAATCTTGCTTGAAAAGGGAGGAAATAGGAAACAGCAATATCTGTAGCAAATCAAGTAGGTTGGTTGGGTTGAACTGAGATCTTGCACCATTCTCAACAATCCTGTAGGGGCGGGTTCGCCAACGGACAAAAACGAAGCAGACAAGTTAAATAAACCCGCCCCCACCCCACGAAAAATCCCCAATTGACATTGCTGCAAAATGTCAGGTCCAATGAAGTAAACCCTCCGCTAAACGCTCCGCTCAACAAACCCCAAATAAAGTTCGGTTTCGTTCCTCAACCCAACCTACTGAAAGGTCTAATACTAAATCTGGGTTAGGAATCCCCTTTATAAATCCTCCGTTTGGAGGCAGAGTCTATGCGATTGCTTCACTTCGTTTCGCTACGCGACATGAAACGCAATGACAATAAAGGGGGTAGTAAATCCGTATTTGATCTAAGTGTACCGCAAGAACTTTTATGAATACCATCTACAACGAAAATTATGAATACAAAGTGGGAGGAAGCTTACCGCCAAATGCACTCTGTTATGTAACGCGGCAGGCCGATCGAGAATTATTGGCTGCGTTAGAAGCGGGTGAATTCTGTTACGTGTTTAACTCTCGGCAGATGGGGAAGTCGAGCTTAAAAGCAAGAACTATGCAACTGCTAGAAGTGAAAAAAATTGCTTGTGCGGCAGTGGATGTGACCAAATTGGGGTCCAAGCAGGTAACGGCTGACCAATGGTATAAAGGTTTAGTCGTGGAATTGGTCAGAGTTTTCAAGCTTTCAGGAACGTTCGACCTAAAGACTTGGAGAAAAGAACAAGCGGAACTTTCTGCAATCCAACAACTCAGCCTGTTTATTGAAGATGTTCTATTGGTCAAAGTTGCTAGTCCGAGAGTCTGTATTTTTTTAGAAGAAATTGATAACGTCAAGAGTTTAAATTTTTCAACCGACGATCTATTTGCTGTAATTCGCGCTTGCTACGAGCAACGATCGCACAATCGCATCTACAATCGCTTGACCTTTTGTCTGTTGGGAGTTGCCACACCATCCGACCTGATGGTTGATAAGCAAAGAACTCCCTTTAATATTGGTCGATCGATCGATTTGACCGGATTTAAGCTGGCAGAAGCTAAATCACCATTAACTCAAGGATTAATTGGAAAAGTAGAGAATCCAACAGCCGTTTTACAAGAAATTTTAGAGTGGACGGGCGGACAACCGTTTCTCACTCAAAAGTTGTGTAAATTGGTAGCAGAAAAAGCCGAAAGTTGCCAGCCCAATATCGAGCAATTGGTGCAACATTATATCGTTCAAAATTGGGAATCTCAGGATAACCCACCGCATCTGAGGACAATCCGCGATCGCATTCGTGGCAGCGGACAGCGTAGAGGTAGATTACTCGGGCTATACCAGCAAATTTTACAATTCAACGCAATTCCTGTAGAAGACAGTCCCGATCGCCTGGAGCTGCAATTATCAGGATTGGTGGTCAAGCAACGAGACAAACTCTGCGTTTATAACCGCATTTATGCGACGGTGTTTAACTTGGCTTGGGTTCAACAAGAATCCACTAGCCTCCGTCCTGATTTTTATGCCACTGCTTTATCGGGTTGGTTGGCAGCTAACGGACAAGAAGAATCATGGCTGTTGCGGGGACAGGTATTGCGGCAATCCCTAGAGTGGGCAGAGGATAAAAGCCTCAGCGATGAAGATTATCACTTTTTGTCAGCAAGTCGAGCTTTAGAACAACGCGATTTGCAACAAAAACTTGAGACAGAAGCCGAAGCTTCTAAAATCCTGGCAGAGGCGAATGAAGTCTTGTCGGATGCGAATCAAGTCCTGCAACAAGCAAACCGCAAAGCAAATCGACGCATCCGATTAGGGAGTGTCATCCTAATTGTGGCTTTGTTGAGTGCGATCGCAGCAGGATTATTAGCTAGAGAAATGCTCCAAACGGCACAACAGGAGAGAATAAAATCTTTCAGTCTGGCTTCCTCAGCTTCACTGAATGCTAATCAAGAACTGGATGCTTTACTCGCCGCCCTGAAAGCCGCTACTCAATTGAACGCAGCACCTCGGGCAGATACGGAGACGCGATCGTCCGTCCAATTGGCATTGCAGCGAGTCATGTTCCAAATTAGCGAACGCAATCGTTTAGAAGGACACAACGATAAAGTCAGAAGCATAGACTTTAGCCCAGATGGTAAAACCCTGGCGACTGCCAGTGATGATAATACCGTTAGGTTATGGAGTGTGGATGGACGAGAACTCCAACGGTTGTCGGGACAAAATCAACTTTTTAGAAATGTAAAGTTTAGCCCGGATGGTAAACAGATTGCAGCCATCAGTGCTGACAAAAAGGTCAAGCTATGGACGGTGGATGGCAAAGAATTGATGACCTTTCCTGGTGGCGATGAAGAGAGTTTTATGGCTGACCTTTGTTTCAGTCCTAACGGTCAAGTAATTGTTGCATCTGGTGCGAATCATACGGTCAAATTTTGGCAAATCGACGGACAAAAAGTCAAAACTCTCACAGGACACAAGTATGATGTTTGGAACCTCAATTGCAGTCCGGACGGTCAAAAGATTGTCTCCGCAGATCGGGGGGGAACGGTGAAGCTTTGGAGTATGGATGGGCGAGAACTCAAAAGTTTCCGAGCAAGTCCACAATCGATTTATGGGGTCAGTTTTAGTCCTGATAGTCAGTTCATTGCCACCGCAGGTGGAGATACACAGATCAAATTGTGGAATTTAGAAGGAAAAGAAATTAGGACGATCGGCAAACATAATAATTATGCTACTGGGGTGCGTTTCAGTCCCGATGGTCAAACTATTGCTTCGACAAGTGCCGATAAGACTATCAAATTATGGAATTTAGAGGGAGGAGAACTTAAAACTTTCAAAGGACACCACACAGAAGTTTTTGCAGTTAGTTTTAGCCCCGATGGTCAATCTATTGCTACAGCCAGCGGGGATGACACGGTAAGGTTGTGGAATTTGAGCAACCAAAACCATCAGATCTTACACGGACATACCGATTCTCTATATAGTGTGAGC
The DNA here is from genome assembly GCF_020883045.1 of Microcoleus sp. CAWBG58. NCBI lineage: Bacteria > Bacillati > Cyanobacteriota > Cyanophyceae > Oscillatoriales > Microcoleaceae > Microcoleus > Microcoleus sp. CAWBG58. The sequence goes on from NZ_JAHRFA010000033.1 coordinate 12,909, forward strand.
GTTAGTCCGAATGGTAAGATCTTTGCTACTGCCGGAGATGGGGTTGGAGAGGCCCAGACAATTCGACTGTGGAATTGGCAGGGGAAAGCACTAGCCACGATTAATGCTAAGAGCAATCAAGAATGGAACCGCATCGGGAGTCTGAGTTTTAGTCCAGATGGTAGGACGATCGCGGCTGCTGGTTACGACAAAACTATCAAACTTTGGAATATCAACGGTCAACTACTGAAAACATTCAACGGACACAGCAAAGAAGTTACTGATGTGAGTTTTAGTCCCGATGGTCAAATCCTGGCAACTGCCAGTTACGATCGCACCATCAAACTGTGGCAAATTGGCAATGGAGAAGTAAAAACTCTGAGGGCAAATGCAGGTAAAGTTTGGAGTGTGAGTTTCAGCCGTGATGGTAAGTTTCTTGCCTCCGGTCATCACGATGGCACCCTCAAACTTTGGAACCTTCAGGGACAACTCTTGAAAACATTTCACGGACACGGCAATTATGTTGTGCGCGTGCGGTTTAGCCCCGATGGCAAAACCATTGCTTCGGCAAGTCATGACAGAACCATTAAACTTTGGACGCTAGAGGGTCGTGCATTGAAAACATTGAGCGGACATTCTGCTGGTATAACAGGACTCAGCTTCAGTCCTGACGGTAAAACCCTTGCTTCTAGCAGTGCTGAGGGCAGAATTCGGCTTTGGAATATCGAGACAGGGCAAGAGATTCAAACAATCCAAGGACGCGGCTATCCTTTCTGGAATATTCAATTCAGTTCGGATGGTAAAACTCTTGTTACTGTTAGCGATGATGCCAAAGTAGAGCTTTGGAATGCCGAAACCTTGCTATTAAAGCAGCTAATTCCAGAAGGTTGCGACTGGATGGAGGATTACCTTCATCACAATGTTAGAGTAGACCGGGGCGATCGGCAGATTTGCGATCGCATCCCATAAAGGGCGATCGTACCGTCCAAACGCAGAATATCGCTGGGCAGTTGCTTTCAATCCATAATTATGATTATTGACAAAAAATCAGTAATTCTGGTTTTTTACTTTTTAAGGCAAAAGTGACTGTACACGTTGTTGGTATTGGTTTAGATGGATCTGCTGGGCTGAGCGAATCGGCGCGGCAGGTTGTAGAAATGGCCGCTCTGCTCGTCGGGAGCGATCGCCATTTGAGCTATTTTCCCCAGCAATCCTGCGAGCGCTGGGCGTTGGAAGATTTAACCGAAGCAATTCTGGAAATTAGGCGTTGGTTGGCCGCAGATGCGAATTTAGAGCCAGATGCAGGAACTTTTTCGCCCCCCTCCACCCCCTCCCATCAACTGATTGTAATTTTAGTAGCTGGAGACCCGCTGTTCCACGGTTGGGGAAAGTTGCTCATTTCCCAACTCCCTCCGGATAAATTGACTTTTCACCCCCATGTAAGCTGCGTGCAGTTGGCCTTTAACCGCTTGCACATCCCTTGGCAGGATGCTCATTTTGTGGGTTCCCAAGGACGTTTTTTTGAGGAACTGACGGCAAAACTCAAGCTGGGTGTTGAGAAAATTGCGGTACTCGCAGACGAAACTCACACTCCGGCGGCCGTAGCAAGTTTGGTGAAAGCTCTGGATTTGCCCACACGCTACCAGTTTTGGGTTGGCGAAAATTTGGGTTCCGCCGAAGAGCGCGTGGGTTACAGGTCTCTGGAAGCTTTGCTGGGAGAGGATTTTGCACTTCTGAGCGTGGTGGTGATGCTGCGGCAGTCCCCGCCGACAGAAGCTTTGGATTTGGGAAAGTTGCCTTTGTTGGGTATTCCCGATGCAGCTTTTATCGGTTGTGGCGACAAACCTGGTTTGACGGTGGAACGGGAAGTGCGGGTGTTGGTACTGGCACAATTGGCTTTGCAACCCGAACAAGTTGTCTGGGATGTGGGAGCTGGTAACGGTTCTGTGTCGATCGAGATTGCTCGTTTATTCCCGCAGTCCGAAGTATACGCGATCGAACAAACGGTTTCTGGAACTTCTGCGATCGAACTCAATTGTCGCCGTTTTGAGTTGCAAAATCTGTTTTCGATTCACGGAACCGCCCCGGAAATCTTGCACCGCTTGCGTCCGCCGCACCGGATTTTTATCGGTGGTAGCGGTGGAGGGTTGACTAAAATTTTGGGCGTTTGCGCCCTGCGGCTGCTCGCTGGAGGGTCGATCGTCCTAGCTTTGGATGTTTTTGAGGATATTGCTACTGTTTTAAGCTGGATTGGCGATCGGGTGCGCCGGGAACCGCACTGGAGTTACCGCATCGTGCAGGTGCAGTTATCGCGTTCTGTGTCTGGGGGCAGTTTGACTCGTTTTGATGCGTTGAATCCCATTTCGATTGTGACGATCGATCGACATTTGAATTAATTCTAGGATTTTCACCGCAGATGAACGCAGAGGAATCGTTGTAATATCTTACATTTTGATTGCTCCAATCTTCGGACTTCCAGGTATAGATTGCCCTCAACTGTCAACTAAAGAGAGAGGGCGGGCACGGGGGCACCGCCCCTACTACTGTCAACTGTCAACTGAATGAACCGAACAGTCCCATTGGACTTTAGTCCGAACGATCGCACCGAATAATGCTGATTTTTTCGGACATGATATGATAGCTGAGATAGCGTTGTTCGCTCTCGTTGACCCAGGTGCAAATTGATTAAATCAACTCCATGACCGCAGTAAATTAAATTAAATTAAGGTACTAGAATTGTGCAAATAAATCAGCTAGGGTTCCTATTTGTTGATGTTGTACTCTTGGCGATCGCCCTGATCGTTCTAATTCCCGTTGCAGTTCTATTCCTAGAATGCTGTGCAGCTTTCCTTTCCAGCTTTGGCACTACAACAGCGGAAACTCAAGAACCCCGCCCCAAAGTAGCAGTTTTAATTCCCGCCTACAACGAAGCAGCAGGAATCGCCGCCACCATCTCCACTATATTGCCGCAGCTAACGCCTCAAGACCGACTGTTAGTGATTGCTGACAACTGCACCGACGCCACAGCAGAAATCGCCCGCAATAGCGGTGCAAGCGCGATCGAGCGCCACGACACAGAACGCAAAGGGAAGGGATACGCCCTAGATTTCGGCTTGCAGTCGATCGCCTCAGACCCCCCAGAAGTAATCATCATGGTTGACGCCGACTGTATTTGTCAGCCAGATGCGATCGATAAATTAGCCCGGGTGGCAATGGCAGAACAAAGACCGGTGCAAGCAACATATTTAATGGAACAACCGCCCAATCCTACCCCAAAAGATTCAATTTCTGCCTTAGCATTTTTAGTGAAAAATTTAGTCCGGCCGAGCGGATTAAAACAGCTAGGATTCCCGTCATTGCTAACAGGTACGGGCATGGCTTTTCCCTGGTTAATCATTCGAGATGTTCCCTTAGCCAGCAGCAATATCGTCGAAGATATGCAAATGAGCTTGGATTTGGCGATCGCCGGACATCCAACCGTATTCTGCCCCGAAGCCCGAGTCACCGGATGTTTACCGCAGCAGCAACAAGTAGCTAAAACTCAAAGAACCAGATGGGAACACGGACACTTACAAACCTTGCTAACTCAAACTCCCAGGCTGGCGACAGCTTCGATCGAGCAACAGCGTTTTGACTTAATGGCGATCGCCCTCGACTTAGCCGTCCCTCCCCTATCGCTTTTAGTTGCTATTTGGCTAGCCGCTTTTGCCGCCTCAATACTAGCAGCAGCGATCGGAGCATCTACGATTCCTGCCATATTATTAGGAGTACAAGGATTGCTAATTTTAGTTTCAATAGTCAGCGCTTGGGCAAAATTCGGACGTGCCGACATTTCCGGCGCAACTCTATTATCTGTTCCTTTTTACATCCTGTGGAAAATCCCTTTATATCTGGGTTTTATCCTGAAACGTCAAACTAAATGGGTGCGAACAGAACGGGATGTTTAGTATGAGGTAATATTCGGTAGGGTGCGTCAGCCAGATAGTTGATACTACTCGAAATTCTTGTTTCTGACGCACCTTACGATGACTGTAAGTTATTTTTTGATACGAGATTTGAAAGTATTAGATAAGCGTTGACGTAGCCGATCCGTTTGTTGCCCAATCAAAACACTCATCAAAACAATTCCCATCCCAATCAGTTGAATTGGCGTAAGTGTTTGGTGTAGTAAGACGAATCCCAGTAGTGTTGCTACTACAGGACTCATCAACCCTAGAGATGCCACAGCCGATGCTTTTAGTTTATCAATCCCCCGAAACCAAAGTGCATAAGCAATTCCAGTGCCGACTAAGCCCAGGTAAACGAAGCCCAATAGGTTAGTTGTTGAGATATGAGTTATTGGCCCTTCAATCGCTAGGGCGATCGGCAGCAGAACGATTCCACCAACTGTTAACTGCCATGCTGTAAAAACAAGTAGAGAAACTGGCCGTTTCCACCGTTTGACTAGCACCGTTCCCAGACCCATTGTTGCGGCTCCAGCGATCGCAGCAACAATGCCAATGCTATCAAGACGTGCATTAGGGCCCAGAACCAGCAACCCGACACCAATAAAGCCTGCGATCGCCACCACAATAGAGAGCTTAGACGGTTTTTCATTCAATATTAGCGAAGAAAATAATACGACTAATAAAGGTTGGATTGCGCCTGCCGTTGCAGCAACGCCACCCGGAAGACGATAAGCAGCGACAAATAATAGTGCTTGAAAAATTCCGATATTGAGGCTACCCAAGAGCAGAATACGCCACCACCAAATACCTTTGGGCAGTTGTCTAAACCAGGCTGCTAGCAGAATACCGATCGGGAGCGATCGCAAAGCAGCCACTAATAGCGGATGGTTAGGGGGCAGGAGTTCAGTCGCTACAACATAAGTTGTTCCCCAGATCATCGGCGCCAGAGCAGTCAGCAGAATATCAGAGAGGCGAACAGTAGCTGTCTTCACAGTTTTATCTTAATATCAAGATACTTGATATCAAGATACTAGCATTTATCTTGATGTTAAGATGGTTGGCATCAAAATTTTTAGGTGAGTAGCATTTCAATGAATGCCGATCCAGTCGATGCGATTTTGGCTCAATGGCAAAGAGAGCGCCCTGACTTAGATGTGTCGCCAATGGGCATTATTGGTAGGATGGGGCGACTGACCAAATACTTAGAACGATCGCTTCAACAGACATTTTCCGACTTTGGCTTGAACGTTGGAGAATTTGATGTGTTGGCGACATTGCGCCGTTCTGGCCAACCGTACCAGCTTACGCCGACCGAGCTATTCAATACATTGATGGTTTCATCCGGTACGATGACGCATCGTATAGATCGCTTAGAACGGGCCGATCTTGTGAAGCGCATGGACGATCCGAGCGATCGCCGAGGGACGCTAATTCAGTTGACAGATAAAGGTTTCAACGCGATCGAGAAAGCTGTTGAGGCTCATGTTGCCAATGAGCATCGACTCCTTAGCGCTTTAGACGAAGCCGAACGTAAAGTTCTAGCTCAACTGCTGCGGAAGCTTTTAATTTCATTTGAGGAGTAGCGATGGTGGCAGTAAAAAATCATTGCAGCGGATGCACAAAGTCTTTTTGCTTCGTTGCAATCATACTTGTCACAATACAAAAATCGTTCAACTTAGCGAAATCCCAGACTTCTGTATCTGTTTTCTCTGCTAGCCCGTGAAACTGAACATGGCTAGCGTTAGGGAAAATATCAGCCAAGCGAGTAACTAATTTTTAATTTTCGGCTCAGATTTTGATCGAATAGTAGTTTCAAGCGACACTCACCGAAGCAACTAAACGACGATCGCGATCGGCAACAAACTCTAAACAGGCTCTAATATCTGCTTCTGTTAGTTCTGGGAAGTCGTCAATAATCTCAGTAATAGACATTCCAGAAGCCAACCAGCCAAGAACATCGTAAACCGTAATTCGCATCCGACGGATGCAGGGCTTACCACCTCGCTTATCCGGCTCTATGGTGATGATGTCGCGATAGCTCATGATGCAGGTAAAGTGTTTGCACCTACATTATAGAAAAACATATCGGAAAATAAATACAAAAAAATCTGAAGCTGGAAATTTCCAACTTCAGACTTTTACTAACTCCCCGGGTAGGATTTGAACCTACGACCAATCGGTTACACTTATCCCAACGTTTCCGAAGGGCGCGGACTATATCATCATCCCTAAAACGAAGACTTATCATCTATCGCGGGATGTCGGGCGCTGTGAGATTTATTGGTTAGGCTCCTCATCTCTAGTCTCTGCACCTTTCCGGCTACTTGCGGTCGAAACCACTGCCTTTCGCTGGACTTGGCTCAAGATTGCCGCCACCCAAAGTGCTGCGGTTTCCTTGAATTCACCCGATTTTTCAGTACCCGTTACCGGATAAAGCTGCTATGTCACTAGGGCTTTTGGTTAATTCCAAAGGCTTGGGTTCATTACAGCCGATCGCTCTGCCACTGAGCTACCGAGGATTGCGTGGTTTTTGTCACCCACATTTACTAATAGTAGCTGAACTGATTTGATTTGGCAAGGCCTTTGACAAACTTTTTTTTTGTCATACAGAAAGCGGGTTTGAGCAGCTAATGCAGCCCCATTCTCATTCTGGCGAGGCGCTGCTGCGATTCTGGATCGAGGGAATTGGACAGAAAGCGACTGGGGTTCTGTTTGCGGGATTTGTGCTGGCGCTCGCTGCGGCGGGCGGTGGATTCTACGTCAGCCTCTAGTTGTTCGGCGGACATCCATTCGGCGCCGTAGCCGACTACTGTCAATTGCTGCGCTCGATCTGATGTGGCGACAATCATCCGCCCTTTGCCTTTGACCGATCGCAACTCGTAGCGCAAACTAGCACAAGATTTTTCAATATAAGTATCTGCCGTCTGACCGAAGTCAGTGTAGTGCACTGATAAATTTTTAGTAATAATTTCTTTGACACTGGGAGTGTCTCGATAGTGAGCGTCAAACACCAGTCGGGCTTCAAAATCTTGAAGAGCACTGTAGTTAACTAAAGCCTCAATCAACTCGCGGCGGGCTGTTTCGAGTTCGTCGCGATCGCGCTTCTCTCGGAGTCGAGGCCAAAGTCCAATCATGTTATAGCCGTCTACAAGTAAAACTGCTTGCGATATATAGGGTGACATGGTTCAAGGCTGAAGAGCTCCAGCAGATAGAGGACGTTATTTGCATTGTTCATCAAAGCTTTTGTTAAATCTTATTACAGATTGATGATTGATTGCTACCTCCGATCGCAATAATTAAACCCCCCAAATCCCTAGGCGTCTGGGATCTGGAGGGCAATACGATTGTCGGTTTTCGATTTTCGATTTTTGATTAAAGAATGGGGAATGACTTGTCACATATGGGTTTGGAGTTTGCTTAAAGTTGCATTCCTATGGGAAATTGGTTTGGGATTTGTGCGATCGTCCTCTGTAAGCAACGCTTGCGAACGATCGATAAATTTTCCCGCTTATTCGAGAGATTCGACGGATACGGGCGATGGCTGACGCCCCGCTTCGCTACGGACAACCGCCGGTAGAGATATTTTCTCCACCGCAGGAGTACAGCCCAGCCACTGCACCGACAAGTCCGCAAACTGTTGCGGGACACCACTCACGCAAAAACGAGTCGGCAGCGCAGCACCCGAATTTCGCAGCCCTAAAACTTCCAATTCTCGTGCAGCAGCAGCCACCACGCGCACCGCAGGATCGATTAAATTCACCCCAGCAGGCAAGAGCGATCGCAACACGGGAGCCAACAGCGGATAATGAGTACAACCGTAAATCAGCGTATCAATTCGCTGCTGAATCAAAGGAGCCAAATATTCCCGAGCCACCTCAGAAGTATAAGGATCGTGAATCCGATTTTGCTCCACCAAAGGCACAAAAGCCGGACAGCTAACCTGCCATACCCGACAAGAATCGTCCATTTCCAAAATCGCATTTCGATAGGCATTGCTAGCAGCCGTAGCCGGAGTTGCGATTACCCCGATCCGCTTGCCTTGCTGCACCGCAGCCTGGGCCCCCGGCAGAATTACTCCCAGCACCGGAATATCAAACTCAGCCTGCACCATCTCCATCGCCAAAGCAGAACTGGTGTTGCAGGCCATAATCACCATTTTTACATCTTGTTCCACGAACCAAGCCATAATTTCGCGGACAAAATGCACAATTTCCGACGCAGCCCGAGTGCCGTAAGGCAGCCTTGCGGTATCTCCAAAATAAAGTATTGATTCGTTGGGCAATTGTTTGTATAACTGCGTCAAAACAGTCAAACCGCCCACGCCACTGTCAAATATACCGATTCTTTGTTGTCTGGAGTCTGTTGTCATTTGTTAATAGTTAGTTGTCTGTTGTCTGTTGTCTGTTGGCAGGAAAGCAGTTAACTCCGAAAGCAGTTGGCTGTTAACTGTTGGCAGTAAAGCAGTTTTCTGTTGTCATTTGTTAATCGTTTTCTGTGGCTAATAACAAATAACCAATAACATTAATCAACTGTCAACTGTCAACTGTCAACTGTCAACTGTCAACTGTCAACTGTCAACTGTCAACTGTCAACTGTCAACTGTCAACTGTCAACCGCCCATCATCTTTGTTGAAGATAATATAAAATGCCACGAGCGATCGACGCCGCCATTTGACTCCGATAAGCTGGATCGGAAAGTCTAGCAGCATCCTCAGCACCTGTGACAAAACCGACTTCCAGCAACACAGAAGGCATAGCACTCTTCCTCAAAACATAAAATCTCCCCTGGCGCACCCGGCGGTCTTTCGCCCCCGTCCCATCCAAAATACTGGCGTGAATCACCCGAGCTAAATCTTCCCCTGTATCGAAATAATAAGTCTCAATCCCACTAATATCCGGGCGACTCATGTTAATCGCGTTGGCGTGAATGCTGACAAACAAACTAGCATTGACCCGTGATGCCAAAGAAACTCTTGGTTCTAGGTCAATTTCGCTGTCGTCAGTCCTAGTCATTACCACTTGCACGCCCTGCTGTTCTAGCAGCCTTGCCACCTGATATGAGATATCTAAAACAATCTCCTTCTCCTGAATGCCCCCAATCCCCACGGCACCCGGATCGCGGCCGCCGTGACCAGGATCGATCGCCACTACGACGCGGCGGTTAGAACCTTGGGGCAAATCACCCGCTCCTATACTGCTTCTCGGCGGTAACGGCTGCGGATTTGGATCGCGAATCACAGGTGACTGCGCGCTACTACTCGATCGCAATTGCAAAGACAGCACCTGCGGGTTAGGTCTCGTCACCCTGCCTACCTGTACCCCCGATCGCGGCTGCACCCAAATCACCACAGTCTCCGCGTCTTCCTGGCTAGCGGTAAACGATACAGGACTGTTGCCATCGAGCTGAGGAATTTGCCCCGACAGGGAACTAGAAGCAAGCCGAATCCAGTAAGCTCTCGACGATTGATCCCACCCGCTGGTATAGGAGACTTGGCGGTCAGTTCTGACCACAAATTGCGTGCCGTTATTCGCTAAATCGATCGACTGAACTCTAGCTAAACTTCCTTGAGCTGGTCTCCCAACAGTTAAAGGTTGCGATCGCGCGAGCATTGGCGGACTCGTGCCTCCTGGCGATAGCACAACCGAGCCAGAATTGGCTACAGAAGCGCGCCACTGAGTATTAGAACTCTTCATCCGCAAAGTTACGCGGGTAACGGGCGGATCTGTTGGCAGTTGCCGGACTTCAATCTTGTCAACTCCGTGCTTGCCATTGGTTTGAGGCTGTTGGCCGCCCGCACCCGGAGCTAAAGTAGCTCCTTCAATATCGAGGGTAGCAATGTCCCCGGCCCGACTTTGTTGAAAATTAATTTGGGGGTTGCCGCCGGCAGTACGGATCAAAAAACCGTCCCCCGTCACCTGAACGTTCTGAACTACAGTCGCTTCAGCAGATTGGGTTTCCCTTGCTGAAGGTTCAACCGATAATCTTTCTCCCCCGGGTTCTGAAATCGAATTTTGAGTTCCTCCCCGTACCGGTGCGGGTAAATCTACTGTCCACTCGCTGGCAGAAATGCCCCGAAATTTTACTTGCTGGGGGTCTAGAGTAAACCCGTCTTTGAGTTCGACGACTATTCTGGTGGTATCGCTGTCAAACTGTCCTACTCGCACAGATTCGATCGCCCCTGAGAGCGGTTTATTGACCGAGGGACTGCCCAGACTCGTCCCCGGTAAGTCGATTACCAATCGCGTGGGGTTGAAAATCAGTTGAGCCTTGGGTTGGACTCCCCCCTCTGTTCTAATGTAGAGCCGGTTCTCTGAAGCATCAAACCGCCAAGATTGCAGTCTAGCTGCTTCGGCGGCTCCGGTGAGCAAAAATACACTTAAGAAACTTGGTAGTAGCCAGTGGAATTTCACGACAGTTTTTTCCTCGTTTGCGTTACTGCTAAAAGCTGGAAGGGTGCTGCTTGCCGTTACATAAGACTTACCCAAAGCTACCCAACTTTATACAAAGCTGTCCTGGGGAATCTTACTTCCTGTTTCAACCTGGTAGTGTCGGCACTAGACCAGTCCGCAGGCTATCCCCGTCTAACTGACGGTTTTTGACAAATTGATTGCTGCATTTAAGTCGCGGTCAATCTTAAAACCACAATGGCTGCATTCAAACATTCGCTCACTCATAGAGAGTGTTTCTTTTTTTGTTCCACAATTAGAACAGGTTTTTGAACTTGGGAACCAACGGTCAACTATTACCAACTTTGAACCGTACAACTTGCATTTGTAGGTGAGCTGGCGTCGTAACTCAAAGAAACCCATATCAGCAACTGATGCAGCTAGTTTATGATTAGCCATCATCCCGGATACATTCAAATCCTCTATGACTATTACACCGTGGTTTTTGGCAAGTAATGTCGTTAGTTTGTGCAACGTATCTTTACGGATGTTAGCTATCTTTCTATGCAGTCTAGCTATCTTGACTTGTGCTTTTTGCCAATTACTCGAACCGATGACTTTATGCCGATTCAACCATTGCATTCTTGAGAGCTTTGCTGCATATTTTTTGTAGGATTTAGCACCGATAACTACTTCACCTGTCGATAGAGTAGCCAATGCTTTAATACCGAGGTCAACTCCTACAATATTTGTTTGGCATGATTCTTGTTGTTCTACATCAAACCTGAAACTGATAAACCACCTGTCGGCAATACGGGATATCGCGCAAGATTTAGTCAATACTTGCGGTAGCCTTTCATAAGTTTTGAGGACGCCAATTACAGGAACTTGGATTTTGTTACTCCCGCTGATTTTGACTGTCCCTTCTAATGTGAAAGAATCTCGCCTTCCTTTTTTCTTAAACTTTGGTACGCCAGCAGTCTTTTTAAAACACCGTTTCCATGCTTCTCGCAATGCTATTAATGCGCTCTGCGGTGTAGATTTGCTGCACTCGTAATACCAAGCATTTTCTGATTTCACCAAAGCTACCAACAGTTTGTGCAGATCAATAGCTGTGGGAAATTTGAGTTTTTCCTTGGGGTTTGCTTGATTGTGATCGAGAATGTTTTTAGTTAACCACAGTCCCCAATTCCAAGCGTGACGCGCTACCCCGCAATGTTTAGCTAGCAGTATTCGCTGTCGAGCATTGAGTTTTAATTCGGTTTTAAATCCGACTAGCATGGCATTCCTTTATTTGGAGCACGGCATATATTTCTTGCTTGCACTGTCTTATTGTGACCAATATCAGACATCGCAGCAAGTATGGAAAACCTAACAGAAGACAAAAGCTACCCACGATCGGGCGCATATGGGCAGCTTTGTCTAACAATCTAGTTACAGTTTCTAGCCCGCATACTTGGGGGCGATCGATTATAAGCTGACTGAGAAATTGTTGGCACAAGAGGAGGTATTTATAGCAGAAGGAAGAAGGAAGTTGGGCGACGATCGCGCGATCGCGATTTCAAGGATGCGATCGGTTATAAAACTTTAGTTATAGTCGCGAAAGAACTCAAAAGTAATAAAATCACGGGTTTCAGCAATTCCGAACATCCGGCCCGTCTGGTGCTGCTGCTATTTATAAGAGCAATTAACACCTAATTTCTTGAAGTTAGAAATTTGAATTTTACCACAAAGAATTGGTTGAAAGCTCCAACGCCGATCGGGAGAAATTAAAATCCGACTATTCATTATTCCAATCCTCTTCGTTAAGGGTAGATTTCGCTCTCAAATTGTCAACTGTCTACTATCAACTGTCTACTATCAACTGTTAACTGTCAACTGTTAACTGTTGAACGCTATTCAAGGAATCTGTTCTACAGGTCTTTAATGGATGGAGATAGTTACATTAAGGTAATAATCCGTTTGACATTTGCATTGTATTCTAACTTTTCATAGGCTACCTCGATAACTTAACAACCTATCTCGATCGCAATCAGGATTTCCAAGATTGAAATCACTTTTGAATTCACCTAAATATTAGTTCCCGACCGACTAGCATATCCTTTTAGAAAATCATTTTCTCTGACAGCTTGACCCTGACATATAACTACATAGCGCGTCTTCCGTCTTTTTCGATCGCAATTGGGACAGTCAGGCATTTCCAGTACTACTGGAAACTTAGTTGTTAGCTGGGTTCGGGCGATCGCTAATCTTAAACCACGATCGCTAGTCAATGCTATTAACTGTAACCGGAGAGTGTTTTGTCTCAACTTGGTGGGCAATGCTTTGTCACCAAAACTCTTTGAACGCGCGGGATCGACCGCCAGATGGTTGGTTAGTTGACCCAGGAAAAGTTTTGACCGGAGATATTGTTATCACAGTTGTAAAGTTTTCTCGACACCAAAAACAATCGATCGGCTTCTGGCAAAAACCTGCGATTTGGGTTGATGGCCTGCCTTTCGACTAACTGCATAACTCGCACCTATACTACCAGTTAGAGAAGATACAGTATCTTGGCGATTGTGTCAATCTCTAAATTACTGAAAAAAGCGATCGTGAAATGAGATAAATTATCTCACCAAAAGAGGGAGACTGGCTGGAACACAAAACTCGCCCAGAACCCAAAAGTGGTTTAGGTTAGTTAAAACCCCATGAGCGGTGCCCTTGTCAATCTCAAATGGCAAAGAGAAAATCTCCAATCGACTTACTCTCAGGGAGCATCTCAGTTTGGCGATCGAAGTAAATCAATCTTTGAGATTTGAGATTTGAGATGTGGGGATTGAGGTGGAATTATTGATGATTTCCAAGTTTTACCATAGTCAGTCACCTTGGCTTGCCAGGAATTACTGGGTGAAATGTACCTGTAAGTCAACTACCCATCACCAAGCGGAGTACCGCTATGAGGGCTTGTATCTGAGCTCCACCGCAATTCTGAGAACCTTTGCAGGATTTCAGTTTTAGTTTCACGGCCCGACACATCAGGGGATGCTGACAAGCTCCCCGTACTCGTCCAGTCTTGCCGGACAAGCAACGTTCTCATGGCAATATTTCTGCTTCCCACCAAATCAGCATGAAGTTCGTGTTCGCAACATTCACATCGGAATAATAAACCTTTTTTCGGCCTGTTGCCCATAGAAGTATGCCCGCATTTCGGGCAACTTTGCGAAGTGTAATGCGCTGGAACTTTAGTCGCCAAGGAACCGTTCAAATTTGCCTTGTAGTCGATATAGCCGTGTAATTCGGCAAACGACCATTTAGCTTTATTCCGATTGGCTTTGCGTTGCTTGTTGCTAGCCGAATTGCCAGACTTGGACTTGGTTCTATCCCGGATTCCGGTCAAGTTCTCCAGTCCAATCAAACTGTTGGGCTTAGCAATTTCCTTGCTGAGCTGGTGGTTGACATCAGCGATAAACCGTCTTTCTCGACCCGACAAAGCAATTAATCTGCGTTTGGCTGAACGAGTGTCTTTACGCTGAAGAGTTTGTCGCGCTTTGTGATAGCGGTTAGCTTTATGTCTAGCATTTTTCCCTGAGTAGAACTTCGACTTATTTTGCAAGTCTGTTTCTACAGCCAAGTATCGCATCCCTACGTCAACACCAGAAACTCTGGTGATTTTCAACGGGTCAACATCAGGAGTCTCTACTTCAATACTCACCATTAAATAGTAAGTTTTGGAAGAGCGCTGGTAAACAATCTTTGCTGCTCCAATCTTAGAGCCACTAGCAATCAATGCCAAATGCTTATTGTAACCATCGTAGGTCACTACTATTCTCCCGGTGAGAGTGATAATACTCACCCGCTGCTCGGTCTTAAAAGAGTAGTCCCGCTGATAATTCAAGGTACAAGTCCGAGAAACATACTTAGGAGCTTTATCTAGTCCCTTATATCGTTTCTTGGTGTACCCTTTGGCAATAGCATCGTTAGATTGTTTAACTTTAGTCCAAAGTGTTTTATAGGTTGCCGACACTTGCCTGGGTACGTTGCAAGCCATCTGAGCGCCGAGTCCAAAACGCACTCGTAACTCGTTGTAGACAATTTTTTGCAACTTTAAGCCGTTGCTGGTTTTGCCCGCATCAAAAGCGACTTGCGAAGTATAATTCAAAGCATCACTGTAGGCTAAAGTAGTCTGAGTTACCAAAGCTTTTTGCTCGGCATCTAGATTTAACTTTAGTTTGGCAGTGATTACTTGTGTCATTATCTTTCACGAACTCCAAGATAATCCTATCTCGTGAGCCAGTTTAATTCAAGTCGTGCACCAAGACAATTTGCTCATTCATCGACCGCCCCAAACCTTCCGGCATCTAAAGTTATCGATTTGGTTCGGGGCGGCTCTGTTCACTCGCGCGCATTCCTCCCGACGCTCACCGCTCGTACAGGTAGAGCGCGGGACTCCTGCTGATTAAGTTGAATCTCGCCCGTAGCTGCAAAATTTCGATCGATCCAGTTCAAAATTGCTTCATTTACTTGTTCCGGGCATTCATCCTGAGGACAGTGACCGGCATTGTCTAATTCAACTAGCTCTACATACTGCGGATTCCATTCGACAAATTGGTGGGGCCGGGCGAACCGAGGGGGAATCATCCGATCTTGTTTGCCCCAAATTAACAGCATCGGGATTTTGGAATTTCGCAGTACAGTCTTGACACCGGGGCTGAATTGTGAACTGCCTACAGCTTTAAATACAGCGCAGAAGGCACGGGCGGCTCCCCGATCGCCCGCAGGCCCTGATAGAATGTCCACTAATTCGTCGGTAACAGATTCCGGGTTGGCGTAGGCAAAGCCGACCCAGCGGCGGACAACTGAAGGTTTGCGGACGAAAGCAAACAGAGGCCTGAGGATGAGCGGAGAAACAAACCAGCTTTCCACAGCTTCGATCGCCGGTAACAGCCATCCAGGTACCGCCTCGGCTCGCACAGAGGGGTCTGGGAGGCTAATCATCACCGTGCCGGCTACCATCTCCGGGTGAGCGGCGGCGGCGGCCAGACAAATCAGGGAACCGATCGAATTTCCTGCCAATACTACTGGCTCTCTGATAAAAGTCAGCCAAAAATCATACACTTGATCGACCCACAGAGACACGTCGTAGTTAACGGGAGCTTTTTGGGAAGCGCCAAAACCCAACAAATCCAAGGCGTAAACTGTATGTTTTTCCGCGAGGGGGCCGAGATTTTGACGCCAATGACCGATCGAAGCTCCAAACCCGTGCAGTAAAATAATCGGTGTGGTGGATGGCTTTGAGGGGATTGGTTCGGCCTGGGAATCTTGAAATTCGATCGCGCCTCTATCGCGTTCTAAAGCCGGCCGCAAATAGCTGTAGCGAGTTTGCCAACCCCGCCACACCCAGTCTCGTTGAGTTCCCACCCGTTGGTGCCAGTGCAGAGAATTTGTCAATTTTGCCTCTGTTCGCAACATAAATTTACATTTGGTTATACTTAATTCTACAAGGCAAATCAGAGGACTTGGGGAACGGATGGGACTGGGCGAGATTAGCTAATAAAAGGCGTTTTACCTGATTTTTAACGATTTACCGGGAATTTGCGACCGTTTTACCACAAATCTGGCACGGGGGCGGGCGATCGTGTGTGAAGTTAAAATAAAACTAAGCAGAAACTTAGCCAGACTGAGTAGAATAACAGGTATTGTAAGAATTCATTTACGATCGTCCAAATATTCTCTAAGGCTTGAGCTGAGGGGAGAGAGGGCGCGATAGTACGTCCGGTAAGGGTAACACCTTACACAATAGCTCGATCGAACAAAATAAAAGATTGGTCGATCGAACCTGTAACTATCAAGAAGCTTCAATATTAAACTACTGATTGTAAAACCATTCATGCCTGTGATTGAAAGAAGACAAAATCGCAACCTACCCCAGATCAACGAAAATATTCGATACCCCAAAATCCGGGTTATCGATACCGACGGCGCGCAACTAGGGATATTGACACCCGCAGAAGCGCTGCGTCTGGCAGAAGAAAAAGAACTCGACCTCGTACTTGTCAGCGACAAAGCTGACCCGCCTGTATGTCGCGTTATGGACTACGGGAAGTACAAATTTGAGCAAGAAAAGAAAGCGCGAGAAGCCAAACGGAAGCAACACACTGCTGACGTGAAGGAAGTCAAGATGCGCTACAAAATTGAAGAACACGACTACCAAGTGCGCCTCAAACTAGCAGACCGCTTTATCAAATCTGGGGACAAAGTAAAAGCCACGATCATGTTCAGAGGTCGGGAAATCCAACACAGTAACCTAGCAGAGGACTTGCTCAAGCGCATGGCCACAGATTTGCAGGAAATCGCAGAGGTGCAGCAAGCGCCGAAAAAAGAAGGCCGCAGTATGATGATGCTGCTGTCGCCGAAAAAATAGTTATGAGCAATTAGTCATCAGTCATCAGTCATCAGTCAATAGTAATAGACTGGTGACGGTAGACTAATTGCTATGCCCAAAAATGGATATAGGTTTCCGACTCTAGTCGTCGAGGGTCAAAACAAAAATTTTAGACTCTAGTTCCAGCTCCTAGATTCCATCTGTGGAGCAAATCTAAAATCGTAAGGGCGCTCGCGCTAGGCGAAATCTAAAATCTAAAATCTAAAATCGGGATATCTACGCACTCTTAAGCATGGAAAATTTTCAAATCAGCGCTTGGGCGGGAGCAGGAAAAGGAGTGCTGCGATCGCTCAACCTGCGATCGGAAGAAGTAGAGCGAACCATACTGATGTTCCTCGTCTACACTCTAACATCCGTCGGGCTGATCTGGCTGGAACTCAGCACGGTAGGTCTGTTTTTAGACGAATTCGGTGCGGACAAAATGCCCTTTATCTATATAGCCAGCGCCTTTATCGGTTCTGGTTTGGGATTTGTCTACTCGTGGCTGCAAAAAATCCTGCCCCTGAGACGCACGGTTGTAGTGGTTCTGGGAATGATGTCGGTACCGCTATTTTTGTTTAGATTCGGCATAGGCTACGAAAATACTAAGATAGCTGGCATCAGCATCGCTTTTATTACTATTTTTTTGATGTGGCTGTGGGTGGAAGCTTGCTATGTCCTCAACGACCTCAATACTTCCATTACTTCCAACCAACTGTTTAATATTAGAGAAATCAAGCGCACCTATCCGCTAGTCAGTAGTGGTTATCTAGTGGCTGGAGTAGTTAGCGGGTTTTCTCTGCCGGTTTTGCTCTATGTAGTCGGACTCAAAAACGTTACTCTAGTATCGGGGTTAATGGTGGCGACAGGCTCGCTGTTGCTGTACTACCTCACAGAAAAATACCGCCAAGCTTTCCCGGAAACGGCTCACTGGACAGATGACGATGAAGACGACGACCAACAAGAATTTGCCGCCCGCAAAGTAACAGGCCCTCTCCAAAAATACGCCATACCTCTAGTTAGTTTTTTCGTCCTTGCAGAAGTCCTCTATGTGTTGGTAGATTTTCAATTCTACAGCCAGCTAGAATACCAAAATCCTTCGGACGGCGCTAGTGGAGCTAGTTGGATTGCTAGCTTCCTGGGGATTTACGAAGGCATACAAGGCTTGTTTCAAGTGGCGACTCAGTGGTTCGCCTCCAGCCGGTTGGTAGAACGAATCGGTGTATTCGTAACGGCGATGATTTTGCCTGCGGGAATCGCGATTCTGGGCGTACTGACGATAGGAGCATCCCTGGGCCAGCTAGTATCTGTGTTCATCGGACTGATATTGCTGAGATTTCTGGACGAACTGCTGCACTACACGCTGTTAGAAACTGTGAGCCCGGTTTTATTCCAGCCGATTCCTGACAATATTCGATCGGGAATTCAAACTCTAGTCAACGGTGTGGGCGAACCTATGTCGTGCGGAGTGACAGGAGTTGGCATCCTGATTATGCTGTGGGTGACAGACAAGGTACTGCCCCACCAAGACGAAAAAGACACGGTATTTCACGATAACCAAAGCTTGATATTTATTGGCGCGATCGTACTTTTGGCCCTAGTGTGGCTGTTTGTAGTGTGGCTGATCCGCTCTCAATACGTGGGTTTGTTGGTCAAAAGTGCTGAACGGGGGCGCTTGGGCGTCACTGACGTTGACCTCAAAGCTCTCAAGCGCGCGGTGGTGGAAACTCTGGAAAAGCCCGGAGGCGAAGATGAAAAGCGCTCTTGCATAGAACTCCTGACGCAAATTGACCCCAAAAATGTCGGAGAAGTTCTTGCTCCGCTCCTCGATTCGCTGTCGGCATCGTTGCAGCGCCAGAGCTTGGAAACAATGCTGCAACACCCGAACCCGGAATATTTAGAAGCTGTCCGCGCTCTATCGCAGCAATCCTTGCCGCCGGAGGTGCTGGCCTTGGCTTTGCGTTACATTTGGCTGACGGAGGCTGAACCGAATATTGACAGCTTGCGGCCTTACTTGCAGGCGACTGTCGATCCGGTGGTGCGGGGTACGGCTGCTGCTTTAATTATGAGAAGGGGCGATCGCCAGCAAAAGGCAGAGGCTACTAATACGCTGCGCCAAATGCTTACCCACAAGATGGAACGAGAACGGGTGATGGGAACGCGGGCTCTGGGAGAGGCTGATTATTTGCAAGGACTGCGGCTTTATATCCCCAATCTGTTGCAAGATGAATCTCTGCGAGTGCGCTGCGCTCTGTTAGACGTGATTTCGTCTACTCATTCTGAAGAATATTATCCTTCCCTGCTGCGCGGACTCGGTTACAAATCGACTAGGGAAGCGGCTTTGCAGGCGATCGTCAAACTTCACAATGATGCGATTCCTTTGCTCGTCTATTTGGCTGAGGACATCCATAAGTCCGATTTGGTCAGATTGCAAGCTTGGACGGCTCTCGGTCAAATAGGGACTGTAGAGGCGATCGACATTTTGGTCAGCAATTTGATGACGGCTTGGGGAACTACCAGGCGCAACATCCTCCGCATCCTGTTGAAAATGCCATCGGAAGCGGGTATAGAAGGGATTCTAGACCGCATCGGCCGCAGCGGATTGGAAACTCTTATCGAACAGGAGTTAATGTTTATCGGTCAAATTTATGCAGCTATGGTGGATTTGTCTGGTGTAACAACCTATGGCAATTTTGCCGATCGAGATGCCAGCAGGGGTGCACCCGAGAACGATACGGCTCAATTGTTGCAGCGCGCTCTGGCGGGGTTGGAAGCTGATGCTAAGGATCGATGTTTTTTGCTGATGAAGTTTCTTTATCCACTGGATACGGTACAAGCCGCTGCTTTCAACATCGCTTCTGGCCAACCTTCTTTGGTGGCTCGGGGATTGGAAATTCTCGACAATACTGTGGATATAGCTAAGAAGCGATCGCTGATCAATTTGTTGGATCAGCACTCGGAAAGAGAGAAATTGAGCAATCTCTCGGAATTAATGGTGTACAAACCTCTATCCCCGAGCGATCGTTTGCGCCGCTTGCTGGAATTGCGCCATTTCCTTTCTGATTGGACTTTAGCTTGCTGTTTTCACTTGGCGAGGGAAGCGCGTTGGAGCCTTACCGCCCAACAAACTCTTGTCTGTCTGCAACACCCGACGGGTTTTGTCCGCGAAGCAGTGTTAGCCTATTTGAAAATAGCTTCACCGCGGGCTTTGCTCGAATTGTTGCCGAGGCTGCAAAATGACCCCGATAATTTGGTATCAGCTCAAGTTGAAGAGATGATGGCAGAGTTGGGTACTGGGGGGAAAAGGTAATATTAGTCAGTTGACAGTTGACAGTTGACAGTTGACAGTTGTTAGTTTTCAGTCAACAGTCAACATTTAACTGCTAACTGTCAACAGTTTTTATTCCCCTTGCCCTGTTAAAGTTTAAATTAATCACTGCATCGCATTATGTTAACTAGCGTCGAACGCCTATTGTTTGTCAGGGAAGTTCCGATTTTTAAGGAACTGCGGGATGATTTTCTTGTGCGTCTAGCATCGGTAATGGACGAACTTTCGTTTCCTTCCAAGCACAGGATTTTTACGGAAGGACAAGAAGGCAGATCGCTCTATATCTTGGTATCGGGTACGGTGCGGGTGCATATAGGCGATCGGGATTTGGCACAGTTGAAGGCGGGGGCTTGTTTCGGGGAAATGTCGCTATTTGATGCGGAACCTCGATCGGCTTCTATTTCTACTCTGGAACAATCGGAGTGTTTGATGCTGACTCAAATGCAGCTTTATGATGCGATCGATGAAACGCCGGGAATTGCGGTGAATATTATTCGCCTGCTGTCGCGCCGGATTCGTGAGTTGAATCTAAAGTTGAATGCTAAGGAAGCGGTTATGCCGCCTCCTGATGCTGTGAGAGTTCCTGAAATGCGATGAAGATTGGGAATTGGGAATTGTGTTTTGATCGAACCAAAAGAATTCGTTTGTAGTGAGGACTTTAGTCCTTAATCATAAAATTTTTAGGACTAAAGTCCTCACTACGAACCAGGAGAATTCGTTTGTAGTGAGGACTTTAGTCCTTGCTCATAAAATTTTTAGGACTAAATTCCTCACTACGAACCTGCATAATGTTTACGTGAATTATAATTCAATACGGTTTACTTAACACTATTTATGCCCGGATATCCCCCTAAATCCCCCTGGTTGTAGGGGGACTTTAACAGCTTCTTTTCCCCCCCTTGGTTCGGGGGGTTAGGGGGGATCTGTCTTAAGTAAACCGTATTGAATTATAAAACAATTTAAAACCCGGTTTCTGAAAGAAATCGGGTTTTAAAATAGATGGTGAAGCGCGATTTTATGTCTAAACGATTCGGAAAATAAAAGGGTAGCGATAAGCTTCGTTAGGAGTTTGCAACACGTGGATAATAGCCATGATTGTCAGTCCCCAATGTAGGAGATAACCTAGCGGCACTAGGATGGGCCCGGCCAGCCCAAAAGTAACTACTGTTATGCCTACAATCACAACGCTGTACAGCCATACATTTAAGTGAAAATTGATGGCTTCCGTGGCGTTTTCTTTGACAACTGGGTCATCAGATACTAACAATACTGCGATCGGCGCTCCGATCGAGAACAGTAACGTACTGAAAAAAATTGCCCCGTGACACACCAGTGATAGCAGCTTCCGCTTGTCGGAGTCGTACATATGGCTTTTATTCCCTTGACCTTAGCAATAAGTTTACCTTTAATAGTCACTGTAGCACACGCTATAATGGCGATCGGGTTGAAAGCAGTAGCCGGAATATCTGGGTTTACCAAGGATTAGAAGAGCTAATTCTCTGCATTTCGCCTCTCGGGCGGTCGCTCTGGCCAAATTAATGTACGATCGGATAACGCTTGATTAATGCGGGTTGTTCAGGCTTAGACGGGGTGAAAGCCGTAAAACACCTAACACAAATTAATCATCGCATTACAACTAAATAATTTACCCTCTCAAGGTCGCAAGCTTTAACTAAGGAATCGTGGCCATGCTTAACGTTGAGCAACCGCACAGCAATAAGCAAGCAGTAATGCACTACTTTTTACCTTGAGGAAGTTATACCGTGGACTTGAACTTCTATGACATCTTGTTCCTCAAGACAAGATTTACATAGGTTTTTAGAAGCGGTGATGATTCCCCTACCTAATTGTGATGACAACAGAACTCGAAACTGAACTGCTAACTGCTGTTGAGCGCCGGCGCAACTTTGCTATTATCTCGCACCCTGACGCGGGTAAAACTACTTTGACAGAAAAGCTGCTGCTTTACGGGGGTGCAATTCACGAAGCAGGTTCTGTGAAAGCACGGCGAGCTCAGCGACACGCTACTTCTGACTGGATGGCGATGGAACAGCAGCGGGGAATTTCGATTACTTCTACTGTTTTGCAGTTTGAGTATAAAAAATATCACATTAATCTGCTAGATACTCCCGGACACCAAGATTTTAGTGAAGATACTTATCGCACTTTGGCTGCTGCTGATAATGCTGTAATGCTTGAGGATGCTGCTAAGGGTTTGGAACCGCAAACTCGGAAGTTATTTGAAGTTTGTAAGTTGCGACGTTTGCCTATTTTTACTTTCTTTAATAAGCTCGATCGCCCTAGCAGAGATCCTTTGGATTTGTTGGACGAAATTGAGAAGGAATTGGGGTTGCAGACTTATCCGGTGAATTGGCCTATTGGTACGGGCGATCGCTTTAAAGGTGTTTTCGATCGCAGAGGGCGCAAAATTCACTTGTTCGAGCGGGCAAAACACGGTTCTCGGGCGGCGGTTGATACTGTAATTGAATTAGGCGATCCGCGCATTGAGGATTTGTTGGAACAAGACCTTTACTATCAGCTCAAAGAAGAGTTGGAACTGCTGGATGAGTTGGGAACTGAACTCGATTTAGACTTGGTTCGGGCTGGGAAAATGACTCCGGTTTTCTTTGGTAGCGCGATGAGCAATTTTGGGGTCGAGCTGTTTTTGGATGCGTTTTTAGATTACGCGATGAAGCCGATCGCCCGCAACAGCAGCGCCGGCGAACTGCCCCCAACTTATGAAGATTTTACCGGGTTTGTGTTTAAGTTGCAAGCCAATATGGATCCGAGACATCGCGATCGCGTGGCGTTTATTCGGGTTTGTACCGGCAAGTTTGAAAAGGACATGAACGTCACTCACGCTCGGACTGGTAAAACGGTGCGTTTGTCAAGACCTCAAAAGTTATTTGCTCAGGATCGGGAGTCGATCGAGGTTGCATATCCGGGCGATGTGATTGGTTTGAACAATCCGGGGGTTTTTGCGATCGGGGATACTATTTTCACCGGTCAAAAAGTCGAATATGAAGGGATTCCCTGTTTTTCGCCGGAACTTTTTGCGTTTTTAAGAAATCCGAATCCTTCTAAGTTTAAGCAGTTCCGCAAAGGCGTTTCGGAGTTGCAGGAAGAGGGCGCCGTGCAAATTATGTATTCGGTTGATGAGTCGAAACGCGAACCGATTTTGGCGGCTGTGGGACAGTTGCAATTTGAGGTGGTGCAGTTCCGAATGCAGTCGGAATATAATGTCGAAACTACGATCGATATGTTGCCTTACAGTGTAGCTCGCTGGGTAGATGGCGGTTGGGATGCGCTGGCAAAGGTGGGACGGCTGTTTAATACTGTGACGGTGAAGGATTGTTGGGGAAGGCCGGTTTTGTTATTTAGGAATGACTGGAATTGCCGTCAGGTGGAAGGCGAGCATCCTGTTTTGATGTTAAATGCGATCGCGCCTGTGGTTTCTGGTTTGGCCGTTACCGCAGAGTGAGATTACCACGATTACCTTTAATGGTGGCTAAATAATGATTTTTTGAAGTGCGATCGCCCGGAATCAACCCCAAGCAGCGCAAAGTGCAAGCAGATTTCGACATTCCGGGCGATCGAATTCGATCGATCTCCCCCGACTGTCGCAAATCGATCGGTTTGTACGAATCCCGCAAACCAGTTACAAATTATTCCTTCAACTACCGCCGCTTGTTTGAATTAGAAGTCTGTCTGCTGGAAAAAGAATGATCGAAAGCGGTTTATTCGGTCAATTAATTGTGCGCTGAGGTGATACAATGGCATAAGGAAACAACTGGTATCTAGTTTCCATCGCATTATGGTTGCTTTACCCGATCGCCTATCGATGAGCGCATCAGAATACCTGACTTGGGAACCCACCCAAGAAGAACGCTACGAGTATTGGGATGGCGAAGTCGTCGCCATGAGTGGCGGCACCCGCAATCACAATCGGATTACCTTCAACTTCTCGAAACTCCTGGATGATGCCCTTGTCGATCGCCCTTGGGAGATTTACATGGCGGACGTAAAAGTCCAAGTCGAACCAGGGCGAAAGTATTTTTATCCTGATGTTGTAGTAACTTGTGACGATCGCGATAACGATCCGCAATTGGTGCAATTTCCTTCCTTGATTGTCGAAGTTTTATCACCTTCCACAGAAGCAGTCGATCGCGGCACAAAATTTGCTAAATATCGCCAATTCTCAACGCTGCAAGAGTATGTCTTGGTGCAAGTAGAACAGCCGGGACTAGAAATGTTTCGGCGCAATCAACAGGGACAATGGGTGCTCTCAGAATATAATTTGGGCGATTCTTTGACACTTGAATCGGTTGGTGTGAAAATTGCGATCGGCGATTTATACCGCCAAATACAATTTTCTTAGTCCGCGAAGGCGGACATTGTTTGTGTAGCCACGAATGACCTTCGCCCTTTCTTTCTTTCTTTCTTTCTTAGTCCGCGGAGGCGGACATTGCTTGTGTAGCCGCGAATGACCTTCGCCCGGTATCCAACGGAAATTCACCCAATATTCACCCAATATTCACCCAATATTCACCCAATATTCACCCAATATCCGACGTAAATTCACCCAATATTCACCCAATATCCGACGGAAATTCACCCAATATTCACCCAATATCCAACGGAAATTCACCCAATATTCACCTAATATTCCCCCTTTCTTCCTTACACAACTTGCCGTGGGGCGATCGGAATTTCAATAACAAACTCAGTCCCCTCTCCAGGTGCAGAAACACAACTCAACTTTCCGCCATGAGAACTCACAACAATCGAGTGCGAAATCGATAATCCCAAACCAGTTCCCGAACCCACCGGCTTAGTTGTAAAAAACGGATCGAATATCTTGTGCAGTACCTCAGCGCTCATCCCAGGCCCACTATCAGCAATTCTAATAATAGCAGAATTGCGATCGGTCACCTCCGTAGAAATTGTAATTGTAGGAGTATTTTGAGATTTGTTCGGGCAATCTCTTGCCAACAGCAGCGCATCGATCGCATTTGTCAAAATATTCATAAATACCTGATTCAACTGCGACGCATAACAAGTAATTAACGGTAGCTTGCTGTAATTTTTAATCACCTCAATTCCCAAACGGCCACCTTCTTTTCTCAGGCGGGGTTGCAGCAACATCACTGTACTGTCTAGGCCTTCATCGATATTAACCGACTTCATTTGCGCTTCATCCAGGCGCGAGAAATTCCGCAAACTCAACACAATATCCCGGATTCTTTCCGCTCCGACTTTCATAGAATCCAGCAGCTTTTGCAAATCTTCGCTCAAAAATTCCAGTTCAATTGTTTCTATTTCCTCGATGATTTCATCAGCAGGTTCGGGATAGTGCTGCTGGTAAAGCTCAATCAACTTCAGCAAGTCTTTCACGTAGTCGCTAGCTGGATTTAGATTGCCGTAGATAAAACTTACAGGGTTATTAATTTCGTGAGCAACACCAGCCACCATTTGCCCCAAACTCGACATTTTTTCAGTTTGAATTAATTGAGCTTGAGTTAGTTTCAGCTCCAGCAAAGTTTTTTCTAAACGCTCATTCTTGTCATTTAACTCATACGTCCGCTCTTGCACTTTCTGCTCCACCGAATTGTAAAGCAGAGCATTTTCCAAAGAAATAGCAACTTGCGAAGAAAGCAGCCTTAAAACTTCCAATCTATGCGCTGTAAAAGCCCCCAGTGTTAAATTATTTTCTAAATAAAGAATCCCAATTAGTTTGCCTTGATTGACAATCGGCGTACACAAAAGAGATTTGAGTTGGTGTTTGGCAATGTAAGGATCGGCAGTAAATCGCCCCTCAGCCACAGCATTGCTCAACACCAAGTCCGATCGAGTCCTTTCCACATAATTAATCACCGTAACAGGCAAATCCTGACATTCTTCAACAGGCGTAAATTGCATCACTGCTACATCTTCAGCAATTACTGACGCTTTGGCAGAAATTAACAGTTTTTCATTTCTCACCAAGATTAAAAAACCGGATTGTGCGCCTGCATTTTCGAGCGAGATCCTCATCAAAGAAGCCAGCAACTTGTCTAGGACAATTTCGCTGGAAATTGCCAGAGATGCTTTCATTACAGTTGCTAAATCCAGCACTCTCGCATCGCTTCCAGTAGAAGTATGAATAGTTGTGGTAGTTTGATTGTTGTGAAAACTGCCGTTGAGCGGCGTCATTTCCCGCAACTGGGGATACTTCTGTTCTAAATCTTCAACTTTGCGGACTGCACCCCAGCGCAAGTAGCACGAGTGAGCTTCGCGCAAGTGGATTTTGGCATATTGATATTTGCCTTTACTCAACCAAAACTTGGCGGCTAGTTCGTTAGCGAGGGCTTCATTTTGGACAAACTCATTGTCTTGAGCTAAATTGATCGAGAAATCGTAAAGCTCTACAGCTTCTGAATCTTTCTTGGTAATTCTCGCTATTTCTGCTTGTACTAAAAGATACTTGTGCAGAAAGTTTTCACGACAGTTATCAGCCCAGATTTTCATCTGTTTTTGATTGGCTTCTAACTTTTCCAGATATTGTTTTTGCTTGCTTTTTGAAACATTGGGAAAAACGGCAGCTAAAACTAGAGAAAAGAAAAAATTCCACTCGGTAGCGGGTATCGCTCCGGTAATAAAAGATAGTTGCTTTTCTACTTCCAATGCTAGTTGTAGTGCTTCATTGAAGTTGCCATACCAGTACATTACCTGGCATTTGCGAATCTGGTAAAGGCAAAGCGAGTACAAATTTTGATGAGCTTGACAGTTTTGTACGTATTCAGCTTCGCTCATATCGTCGCTTTCAAAGACAAACTTGTCAACAGTGAGTTGGCTCAAGTTACGCAGTATCAGATCCACTCCTAATAATGTATCGGTAACAAGCTGATTTTTGGTTTTTTGGCTGAACTGCAAATACCTGCTCGTGTCTGCCAGAATTTGCGATATTTCTTTGCCTTGAAAAAAGTAATTGGCTATGCGGTTGGATAGGATATAACCGGCATATTCTAAATCTCCTGATTCTAAAGCTGCTTGATATCCTTCATTACTGATTGCGTGTGCCTCTTTAATATGGTTGAACCAGTAATGAAAAATACTAACCAGCGAAGAACAAGCTCTGCACTTCAAGCCGATATTGCCAGATTTTTCGCTCAAATTTAGCGATAGCATGGCAAATTGATACGCGGCTTTGTAATCTCCCGAAACAGCGTTTAAGAACATACCGTAGCCTGCGTAGCAGAGAGATGCTTCGGGTACTAAACCGTAGGTGAGAGAAAGATTGACTCCTTTTAAAACGCTGACTTTCCATAAGTCGGGATTGCTGAGGTAAGCTGATGTTAAGAAGTTGGTGATTAATTTGACTGCGACTTTTTTGTCGGGTACTGTCATTTCGGGAGCGTCAATCAGGGAAGCTATTTCTCTACCTGCTAAAAAGTTTGTGGCTGCTGCAAATTCTTCGGCTATGACTTTTTGCAGCCCGTCTAGTGGCAAGTCAATGCCCAGCAAGTTCAAGGCTTTGATTCCAGCTTTAACTGCTTCCTCGTATTTGGCTCGCAGGGTGTACTGCACGATCAGGAGGTTGTAAATTTCTACTTTTTCTAAAGGCGATCGCGCTTTTTGCAAAGTTATGTTGATAAATTCTTCTGAATGCTCGAAATAGCCGTTCAGATACTCAACATTTGCCCGCTCCATGTGCAGAGCAAAGGCTAAATCGTAGTGGGAATCCCAGATATCGGCGGTTAAACCGTCCATACCTGCGGTTAAATACTGCAACGCAGCAACGTAAGCTGTGGCATCTTTGGCTCTGCGGGCGGCGTCTAAATTCAGGGTTGCCAGTTCAATTAGTTCTCGCTCGTCTCGAATTAGCGATCGCGCTACATTCAAGTGATCGACTAACTCAAAGATTCTGTCAGCGCGATATTCAGCAGGAGTATTTTCGAGGATCTGCCTGCCGATTTTCAGGTGAACGTCTTTTTTTTGCGAATCGTCAATTAAAGCGTAAGCTGCTTGTTGGACGCGATCGTGCAAAAATTTATAATTGAGAATTAACAGCGGAAACAGCACGTAATCTAATGACTTGCTTTCCAATTCCGAAGTCGGCAGAATCAGCCCCGACTTAATCGCCGGCAACAGGTGAGAAAAAGTTTCCGACGCTTCTTTCTCATTGATTAAAGAAAGAGTATTCAAGTCAAATTCGTTGCCCAAACAAGCCACTAAACGCAAAACCTGCTGCGTTGAACTTGGCAGTTTTCTCAACTTCTGCACCATCAAATCTACTACATTGTCAGTGATAGCGCACTGCTCAATTTTAGTCATATCCCAATGCCAGCCGCCCTTGCTCCCCAACTGTGGCGGATGAAAAACTAGCAGATTTTCTTGATACAATGTTTGTAGGAATTGATTAACAAAAAAAGGATTGCCGTCTGTTTTACTGACAACCAATTGGGCTAAGGGTTTGACAGATTCGCGATCGCTGTGCAAAGTCTCGGCAATCAAATGAGTGATGTTGTCCACCCCCAGCGGCGACAGAGCAATTTCATTAATGATGGCTTCCTGATTTCGCAGCGTCTCGACAGTCATCATTAAAGGATGAGTGGGACTGACTTCATTATCCCGATAAGCGCCAATTAAAAACAGATATTGAGTAGCTTCATCTGTCATCATCAATTCGATCAATTTGAGTGTGGCAGAATCTGCCCACTGCAAATCGTCGAGAAAAATCACCAGCGGATGTTCGGGCTGGCAAAATACGCGAATGAAATTTTGAAAGAGTAAATTAAAGCGGTTGAGAGATTCCGTCGGCCCCAATTCAGCTACAGGAGACTGAGCTCCGACAATGAGTTCAACTTCGGGAATTACATCAATAATAATTTGCCCGTTTTGCCCGAAAGCAGTACGGAGTTTTTCGCGCCAAACTGCCAATTGAGCTTCGCTTTCAGTTAACAGTTGCCGCACCAATTCCGAAAAGGCGCTAACAACTGCTGAGTAAGGAATAGTCCGCTTGTACTGGTCAAATTTTCCCCAAATAAAATAGCCGCGCCTGCGGGTAATAGGTTTGTCTAAAATCTTCACCATTGCAGATTTGCCAATGCCAGAATAACCAGCAATCAGCATCATCTCGCTGCGGGATTTATGCTGTCCTCTCGCGAGCACTGACAGGGAACTTTCTTTGCGCGATTTGCTCTCTTTCTTGATGACAGAAATTTGGGACTGTTCGATGCGGTAGGCTCGATTATTTGTTGCTGCTACCCGTTCAAATGCCGCTAAAAGAGTTTCAACTTCTCGCTGTCTGCCGTAAAGTTTTTGAGGAATTTGAAATTTGTCCGAAATATCTTGGCTGCCGAGAGCAAACTCGGAAATAACCCCAGATGTTTGCAACTGAAACAGACAGGATTCCAAATCCGCTTTCAGTCCCCAAGCACTTTGATAGCGATCCTCAGCCGCTTTTGCTAGCAATTTCATCACAATGTCTGAAATAGCTTGAGGAATTTCTGGTGAAAGTTCAGCGAGAGGTACTGGCTGTTTGGCGATGTGACAGTGAACTAACTCCATGGGATCGGTAGTGGTAAAAGGGAGCTGTCCTGCCAGGACTTCATAGAAGGTGACGCCAAGAGAATAAAAGTCCGTGCGGTAATCGATTACCCGGTTCATTCTGCCAGTTTGTTCCGGCGACATATAGGCTAAAGTCCCTTCTAAAAAGTTGGGATTTTTATTGGCAACGTTTTCCTGATTTGAGTCACTTGAGATGCTAAAATCTATGATTTTAACTTGTCCAGTTGCGGGATTAAAAACTATATTAGAGGGGTTTATATCTTTATGAATTACATTTTTTGCGTGAATCTCTCCCAAAGTTTCAGCAACTTTGATGGCTGTGGTCAAAAATCCCAAAGATGTAAATTTTTGGGTAGCCATAAATATTTTTAAAGATTCGCCACCAAAATCTTCTAAAATCATTGCCAGACTATTTCTAACCTGCTGCAACCTGTGCATTTTAACAACTCCGTCGAGCTGGTTTAAGTTGGCAGTGATGTCATATTCCCGTTTGTATCTATTCAGTTCTTCGGGAGTCGGATAGTCTTCTTTGAGAATTTTGATAATAACAGGTTGGTTGTCTTGCTCGTTGCGGCCGCGGTAAACCAGGGAAGTGCTGCTTTCATAAATGAGAGCGAGAACTGCAACGCCGGGAATTGCCATCATAGTTGGTTCTCTCAAATTAGGTGTTCTTGTTGGTCAATATTACAGGACTTACGCGCGGCGGGCTAGAAACCCGGTTTCTTTGTTGGTAGTTGCTGACAAACTCAAGATTTTTTCCTATGAACCGGGGTTTTTCCGTAAATCCTATGTTATTCTTCATTATCACTCAAGAGCTATGTTTTGGGATGTGTGGGAAGACACGCCGTATCCAGCAAAGAGCTGCTGCTGACTTGCAGGGGCTTGGGGCTTTGTCACCTCAGCAGTTAGGTAAACAAAAGCACAAATACAGGATTTGTGCAATGATTTGGTGTGGCGATCGATCGCACGGCTGACAAAAAAAACAATCTCAGCTTTTAGGAGCAAGACTTAAGTGGCAAATAGTTTGCTAAACTTATCTACAGTTGATTGCTGAGAGTCAGATTGCTTGAATTTAGCCTCACATCTATGTTTTCGGTCAAATTACGGAAGTATTCACACTTCAATCAAACCACTTCACTGTGCGACGCGACTGCTAACTACAGGCCCGTAAGTCGATTTTCCCTTTTTCAATTTGAGATTTACTTGCAGCGCTGTGAATCACCGATCGCGAACTTAAGTGTAAAATGTTAATCTCTCCAGGATAGGAGTCGAGGGCTTGTATCCGTTTTAGAGCGAGTCATCTACGCGCCGGCTGGAATAATAACCTTTAATCTCGGAGTTAAAAAATCGGCCTGTAGAATCAGCTTCTTGCAGAGATTCCCAAATTTCTGGTTCTACGTCGCTGTATTGATAGACTGACCCGCTGCTAAATTCTATTTGCAAAACTTGAGCCTCTTCATTGTATCCGATCGCGCTAGCCATTGCCGAATCAACCGGCATCATAGCAATGGGTTCGCCGCCAGGAGCGATTTCTGTTGATTCAATACTGCCACTGAGTTCGGTAGAATCTGTATTGGCGATGAAATCAACCATTTGCAGGCCGTGCATTGCAGCTTCGGGTGCGGCAATTTCGATAAATTCGAGGCATTCCCCGCGATCGATCAACAGTCCTAGCTGGCCGTTAGAGTGACCGACTGCTAAGACATTGCTCAAGTCTATTTTGGATAGTTTCATGGGTTTTGTCAACAAGGATTTGTTTTACGTCAATATTTCCCGATCTTTGCAAGTTTCGGTGTCGAGGAAATAGTGGATTAATTAATAGTGTATACTGCATTGGTTAAAAAGTCAACTAGCGTATCTTTTATGTGTAAAGTGTGAATTTAGCATCCTAATTTGGTATGATTTGTCTGTTGCTTAAGGAAATTAGACCTCTTCCACTCCTAAGCTTTCCTACCCTAAAATTATCTGCGTTTATCTGTATTTATCTGCCTGAAATCTGCGGTTTGTGTGTCGATCGCAGACTTATGCAAAAGCTGTATTGAGTTAGGGTTCGCCATAAGCACCTACTTTGATAAGATGTGTCAGCTTCTTAACGAAACTTGACAATAAATTAAGAATTATTGCCATAAAACAAAGGTAAAGTTGTGGCTATGGCGAGTCAAAGCCCAACCAGCAAAAGCGTTTGAGAATTTTTCCCATCTGTAAATCTTCAGAAAGTTACTATTTCTAAAGGATTCATCTGGTGAGAAAATCTCAAACAACCTTAAAATTTAGCAGTAATCGCCCGATCGCACAATTCTCAACCACCCCAAGGAAAAATACCTATGAAATTGGCTTATTGGATGTACGCAGGCCCAGCCCACATCGGCACTCTGCGCGTTGCGACTTCCTTCAAAAACGTCCACGCGATCATGCACGCACCGATTGGAGACGACTATTTTAACGTCATGCGATCGATGCTGGAGAGGGAACGGGACTTCACTCCGGTAACTACCAGCGTGGTTGACAGACACGTACTGGCACGGGGCTCGCAGGAACGGGTGGTGGACAATATCACCCGCAAAGACAGAGAAGAGCACCCCGATTTAATTGTACTTACCCCGACTTGCACCTCTAGCATTCTGCAAGAAGACTTGGAAAACTTTGTCAACCGAGCTCAATTGGATGCCAAAGGCGATGTGATGCTGGCGGATGTTAATCATTATCGGTTTAACGAACTCCAAGCTGCCGATCGCACTTTGGATCAAATCGTCCAACTTTACATTAACAAAGCTCGCAAAAAAGGCGATTTGGAAGGTAAAAGCGAAAAACCATCGGTGAATATTATCGGTATGTCTACGCTGGGTTTCCACAACCAGCACGACTGTACTGAGTTAAAGCGTTTGATGGCAGATTTGGGAATCGAAGTCAATGAAGTTATTCCCGAAGGTGCTTCGGTTCACAACTTAAAAAGATTGCCGCGGGCTTGGTTTAACCTCGTTCCTTATCGGGAGTTGGGGATGGCAGCCGGGGAGTATTTGCAAAAAGAATTCGGCACGCCGATGGTGGATATTACGCCGATGGGTGTGGTGGAAACGGCGCGTTGTATTCGGAAGATTCAGGAAGTTCTGAATGCTCAAGGTGCGGATGTTGATTACGAAGATTTCATCGATCAACAAACGCGGTTTGTGTCTCAGGCTGCTTGGTTCTCAAGGTCGATCGACTGCCAAAACTTAACGGGTAAAAAAGCCGTCGTATTTGGGGATAATACGCACGCTGCGGCGATGACGAAGATTTTGGCTCGCGAGATGGGAATCCACGTTGTGTGGGCTGGTACGTACTGCAAACACGATGCTGATTGGTTCCGGGAAGAGGTAAAAGGGTATTGTGATGAAGTGCTGGTGACAGAGGATCATGGGGCGATCGGAGATGCGATCGCCAAAGCAGAACCTTCGGCAATTTTCGGCACGCAGATGGAACGCCACGTGGGTAAAAGGCTTGATATTCCGTGCGGGGTAATTGCTGCGCCGATTCACGTGCAAAATTTCCCGATCGGCTACAAGCCATTTTTGGGTTATGAAGGCACGAATCAGTGTGTAGATTTGGTCTACAATTCCTTTACTTTGGGCATGGAAGACCACTTGCTGGAAATCTTCGGCGGCCACGATACTAAGGAAGTGATTACCAAGGGAATTTCGGCTGATTCTGATATGAATTGGACGAAGGACGGACAAGCTGAGTTGAATAAAATTCCTGGTTTTGTGCGCGGGAAAGTCAAGCGGAATACTGAGAAGTTCGCGCGCGAGCGCGGTATTGCTCTAATTAATGCTGAGGTGTTGTACGCGGCCAAGGAAGCTGTAGGCGCTTAATTAATTGTAGGGTGCGTCGCTATGAGATTTTCGATTTAGTTCGGAGATTTTCAATAGCGACGCACCCTACGGTATCTGACTGGTAGGCGGATATCGCAGGGAGGCGATGGGAGCTTTTGCGCTGTCAGGATTCGGCGGCTTGTTTGTGTTGCGATCGCTGTTAGATTTGTTGGTTAAGGAAAAGCTCGATCGCATGGCAGAAAAATAAATATACTTGGTAATTGCGATCGCACTTTACTTATCCCATCCACTCAAAGCCGATCGCCCTTTTTGCCGACATTCAAATCAAATGAGGTTAAACTTAATTCAAGCCAAAATATCAACACATCGATTATGGCAACCCAAAATCAAATTATCGAGCAACTCAAGATTTTAGAAGCACTCTATAACCGAGGCGAAGTAAGTGAAGTCCTAGAACTTTCACTTTCCAAAATCATCGCTCACGAAATTGCCATTGCTAAACAACAAGCCGCAGAACTAGAAACTGATTTACAGCAATTTGAAACTCAGTATCAAATGGCATCCCCTGAGTTTTACCAAAAATTTCGGGCTGGAGAATTAGGAGATCATATCGATTTTGTCGAATGGAGTTCTTTCTATCAAACGTCATGTTCTGTTGGAGAACGTTTGCAGATTCTTCTCTCTAACTCTCAAGCATGATATCAGCCCAGTATATCACAGAAATTAAAGCTAAATTGCTGGCCAGCCCTGTTATCAGTTCTATGGCAGTTGTTAAAGAAAGAACCGGGCGCATCTCATACTTGCAAATCTATACGAAATAATAAAGTTTTCAGCTGTAATCTCCTCTTTTTTTGAGTTGATATTGACATGAAATAAAATATCTGGTAAATTTTAGAATAAATTAGGCTAAGCATTATGAATAATAGACCCGCAATACCAGCAGCTTTGGAAAGAAAAGTGAAGATGGAATCGGGACACAGATGCGCTATTCCTACATGCAAACAAACACCTGTGGATCTACACCATATCGTTCCTTGGGAAACTTGCCAAAAACACGAATTTGATAACCTTATAGCCCTGTGTCCTAACTGTCATAGAAGAGCCGACCGTGACATTGACAGAAAATCAATCAAGATGTACAAGCATAATCTTTCTATCGTAAACAGCAGGTATGGTGATTACGAGCGTAGGATTTTACAGTATTTTGTTGATCATTCTGATGCTGAATCAATTGACCTTCCCTATGACAAAAATACAGATATTCTATTGATGTTTTTGATTCGAGATAAACTACTACTTCCTCTACCTGACAAAAGACCAATTAGAAAGTCAGCAAGAGGTACAGAAACGATGTGGTACGAATTAACGGAAGAAGGACAACAGTTTATTTCTAAATGGAAAGTTGCAGAAGATATTGAATAAACAGATAAGGTTCGTTGACGCAACCCAACTTTCCCGCAACGGAACGGTGAAGCGTCTTCCTGCTGTTCCTTTGCTGCCAAAGCCAATCACGCCAATGGTAGAAAATCATGATTATAGATAGAAGTTGAAGAATGAAGAGATTAGAAATTTTTACGCTCGCTAGTTGCATGGTTATTCATGCTGTAACTGGAGCAGTAGCTAGGCCAATTGAGAGACAAGTAGTAAATTGTGAGTCAACAGTTCAAGGTATCTGGCTTAAGCCCGGACGCTATGAACTTCTCCTAGAGACAAGTGGTGGAGCTGGTGCGACTTACAATAATTTCTACACTTTTGCTTCTGATCGAATTAGTAGAGATAAGCTTATTGCAAAAATAGCATTCACATTCTCTTTTTCAGGCGGACGAGGGGTAGAGAATAACTTCGTTGAATGGGCTAATGGTCAAAAGGAAGGAGTTAAATATAAGGCTCTTAATTCTAGCTTTTATAAATTTGAGTACAGTTTTGAGAATGGTGGATATCTTCGTTGCATTCATGTAAGTCGAGACTGAAATTAAAACCGTCTCAACAATCTGCCGAAACGAACCTTGCTCGAAAGCGGATATTTTCGCGCTCGGTTAAACCTCAGAAATGGGGATATGGTATGGTGCGTTGCCGTGAGATTTGCGATTTAGTTTCGAGATTGTCGATCGCGCCGCACCCATTGTTTTTTGGTATTTATCATGGGGATGGGGCGGGTTTTTGAGATTGTTAGTTTTTGTCAGAGATGGTTGGTGAACCCGCCCCTACAAGTCAACGGATGTATCAAATAAAACGTTCATTTTAGATAAACTTCCCGATTCTTTCTTCGCGCATATCGTAAATAATTGTATCCCAATTAATTACCTCTTCAGTTTTTATTAATGATGCTTTGACGACTAAGACTCCACCAACATAATGAACCTCGCACTCTTTATCCATATTTGCTGGTTCGCTGTTGCCAATTTCATCGGGCGGCGAAGCTACTTCCTGCTTTCTCCGTTGCCATAACAGGAAATCAGCAAAGTTGAGGATTTCTTGCAGTTCGATTTCCGACAAATTTTTCAGTTTGTCAACAATTTTTGCTTGGATAGGTGTCACGACTATTTTTTCCTTGCTTAACACGACCGCTAGATTCAGTTTAACACTCTTGTCAGAGCGATCGCCCTTTTCCAGCAAGCGTGCGATCGCCCATCTGAAAAATTGCTATAATATCAAATGAGCCAACCTTGCTCTCATTGAAAAAATATGTCAACCCCTACACAAACTCCCCAAACAAGCACCCTTGAGATAACTATCGATCGGGAACAAAAAGAACTGTTAGAAAAAGTAGCTACCCTGTGGGGTCTTAGTCTGAGCGAATATCTGCTCGAAGTTGCTCTAAATCTAGCCCAAGAAATGCCACTTAAACCAGAGCCGATCGTTCTTTCAGAACCAAATTGGGAAATTGTTACATCAGCGATAGAAAATCCACCAGCACTTAACTCTAAGCTGAAAGCAGCGATTGAAATGTATCGGCAAAAATACGATCGCAAATAAATAATGGAATGGATTTTTTGCTCTATAGATGATAGGGTAAATTGCTACAATAAAATTAGTCGATCGCTATTTGGTAACAAAACAATGTCAACACCAACCGACACCCAAACAAAAATAGAGTTAACTCTCAGCCAATTTGACTAAAGTGCTTGAATAAATAAGAAAGCGATCGCCCTTATTCCACCTCACTTTCTTCTGGCTCATTTTCGGGCTCATCTTCCGCCGCAAAATCCACCTTCTCATAGACATCAGCCAGTGGCACTTCAACTTGAAAGAAATTAAAAACTAGCGCCGCATCTTCCTCATCGTACTGATGGTACGACCACCGCTTGTTAGCCAACTTGCAATACTGTTCTACATAAACCTGAGATTGGTCAATCAGAATATACTCTTGAAATGCCGGCAGCGTTTGATAAAACTTAAATTTATCACTGCGATCGTAAGCTTTCGTAGATTTCGATAAAACTTCCACAATTACTTGCGGATTCATCACCGTATCCTGGCGATTATTGTAATACTCAGGTTTACCCGGAATTACCATCACATCGGGATAAGTATAAAATCGCTTTTTCGGCAGCCACAAACGCACGTCACCGAAGAAAACTCGATAGTCCTGTTTTTTGAGCCCAAGACTTAATGCAATATAAATATTGCCAGCGATTTGATTGTGATTTGTAGTTCCGCCTGTCATGGGAATAATTACTCCATCGCGATACTCACTTTTGTACTCTGCTGCTTCTTCCAGGGCGAGATATTCTTCGGGAGTGAAGTAGTCTTGTGCTGTTTGCTGTTCTGTTACTTGTAGAATAGCCGTCACGGTTTTTTCCCCAACTCAATTGATATCTTGCATCTAGTTTAACATTGCCCTAAATTGCGGGCGGGCAGGATGCCCACCCCACAACAAAAACCATTTTTTGTGGAAGAGGCATCTTGCCTGTTCTCGATAAGATTCCAACATCTGCGATCGCCCTTCAATAACAAGCTGGCGATCGCACTTCAATAACTCGCAACCGAAATTAGTCGATCGGATCGAAAACTAAAGTCAATCTCGCAGCCGGAAGCAGTTGTTTGAGCACACGCAAATGACCCTCTGCATCAGACCAACTGCGAAAGCGACCGATAACGACCCTTTGCAGGTTCGGAAGCAAGCGAACCACGATCCACGGTCTGAGACGTTTCTCATACGGCATAATAGTTGTATCTCCTTGTTAATGGGAGCCATAGCCAGTCCTTGCTTTCCATGGCGGGGGACTGGCTTTTGACTGTGTATTGATGGGATTAGAGGAATTGTAACATAATAAGCCCAAATATGTGTCAATCATTTTGAAGAACAGGGCAACAACACGATCGGGAGCGTAAGCTTGTACCATTAAAAGCGTTAGTAAACCAACAAATATTTACATTGAGCAAGCGCGTTCACGTTACGTTTCCTGATTACGTATATGAAGCTTTGGATCGATGGGCTGACAAACAAGGCCGATCCACGGCTAACCTGATAGCCTTTCTCGTGGAAACGGCTTTATTGGAAGCCCAACAAAAGGGAGAAGTACCCCCTGGGCCCGAAGATCCCAAAAGTGACAAGTAAAGAGTTCCCTCGTGGGTTACATTGGTGGCAACTTAAGTTCAAACCCATCGACAGACTGCTGTTTAAGTATTAAACTTAGATCCCCCCCTAGCTCCCCTTAAGAAGCTATGCTTTATAAACATCTTTCTTGACAATCTTGAAAGCTTTGTACAGCAAAAATTTCAGGAGAAGTTGTGACACAAGCCTTGACAATTTAACAACTTTATTTATTGAAAGCAGCTTGCGTTTATTGAGAATTGGCAATCGAGGAATCAGGGTTTGATAGCCTCGCTCGCGCTCGCTCTCAAATGTTAAGAAAAATCCTTATAACGCAGAGCTTCTTAAGGGGGGAACCGGAATCTTCTCAAAGTCCCCATTCTTAAGGGGGATTTAGGGGGAACTCCTCGGAGTAAACAGTTTTAACCCAGGCGTATTGCGGTATACATCCCATGTCTATCGCAAATCGCCCATATTTCAACTAATCCCCAAAACCCAAAAAACCCTCCCCAACAAGGAGAAGGGAGGGTGAACAAGAGAGTTAGAAATTCAGGCTTTTGCAGAATTAACAATAGATAGTCACATCCTCGCCGCACTCGTCAGCCAAATAACACAAAGCACGAAAGCGCAGCCCAACCACTTGCTCGTAAAGCGGATTTAACTTGCACAGCGGCGGAATGTGAAATAAAGTGCGATCGCAAATTTTGACTTCCCGCTCAAACGGGCACTGGCTGGGAATAAACTTGCACAGAAACCGAGCTAACTTTTGACTTTTAATTGCACTATTGTCAAGCCACTGTTTCAGCGGATTCAACAAGTCAAAGCGCGGCTTTTGGCCGTAAGGTTGAGGATTTGTAGCGACACTAACAGGGATTTCTTCTTTGCCATGCCATACCCAAATTGGCAGAATTCGATCGGACTGTGTATTCTCAAATACGTTCATATTTCTCTGTTCCTCTTTTACAACGAGGTGCCAAGAACTCTTTGTAGAGCTTGTACGAGATTTTGTCTACAATAAGTACCTACAGCAGCTCGTTTTGCTTTACCGGATGAAACTTCTTGAATTAATGACTTAATCCGAGAAAAGTAGTTCCTGATTGTTTTTGAGAGACGGTGTGCGATCGCAAAAGTGTCCTCATTGCCAGCCCAAGGATTTATCTATGGGGTAAAAACTCTGCCTTAAACCTTCAAGGTTTAACCTTCAGTTAACTCTCCTTTTGTACTTCCTCTACGATAATGACGCATCGAGGTGAATAATTCCATGCGTGAAAATGCGGAATTTTCAATCAAAGTTATAATAGTTTCAAATAAGCACGGCGCTGCAAAAAACCCTGAAACCCAGCGCCCAGTGTCGCTGCGTGCGATCGCCCAGAAACTCCTACAATTATAAATAACCGGTATCACCGCCCTCCCCACCCATGA
The DNA here is from genome assembly GCF_020883045.1 of Microcoleus sp. CAWBG58. Lineage (NCBI taxonomy): Bacteria > Bacillati > Cyanobacteriota > Cyanophyceae > Oscillatoriales > Microcoleaceae > Microcoleus > Microcoleus sp. CAWBG58. Next base: position 52,270 of record NZ_JAHRFA010000033.1, read on the forward strand.
GCAACCCAGAAACCAAATCTATCACCCGCGAATTGCAAAGCCACGCCGCCATTCTCGGCGGCTTCGTCTCCCTGATCTGGATTATTGAGATTCTCGATGTATTCATATTTGGAGGCGCGCTGAATTCCTACGGAGTCCGCCCCCGCAGCATCGACGGACTTCAAGGCATCCTATTCATGCCTTTTCTGCACGGCAGTTTTGCTCACTTAGCCGCCAATACCCTCCCGTTTCTGACATTTGGTTGGCTGATAATGTTGCAAGAAATAAGCGACTTTTTTATCGTAAGTGCCGTTACTGTACTCATCAGCGGATTGGGAGTTTGGCTGACAGGCGCGCCCAATTCCGTGCACATTGGTGCCAGCGGATTAATCTTTGGTTACTTCGGATTTTTGCTGTTGCGGGGCTATTTTGAACGCAGCTTTACGTCTATTATGGTATCTTTAATTGTCGGTTTCTTCTACGGCGGTTTAATTTGGGGAGTTTTGCCCTCGCAGCCTGGAGTTTCCTGGCAAGCGCATTTCTTTGGCTTTGTCGGCGGCGTATTAGCAGCTCAACTTTTGGGGCGGCAGAAACGGCAAATCAACTAAAATAATACTTATCCTGCTTTAGGTATGTTGTTGCGCTTCAGCGCTATTTTCTATAGATAAAGAGCGCTAAAGCGCAACTACGTACCTTTTAATAATTCTACTTGCGTCGGCAAGCACACAGTAAAAATCGAACCGACACCTAACTGGCTTTGAACTTGCATATCACCGCCCATCATCAAACAAAAGTGACGGCTAATAGTCAATCCCAAACCCGTGCCGCCGTACTTGCGCGTAGTTGAGGCGTCACCCTGCATAAAAGCTTGAAATAAATGCTGCATTTGTTCGGGGGGAATCCCAATCCCCGTATCACCTACGCGGAAAATTATTAAATCGGAAGGTTCTGCTATTTCTTGAGTTGTTAAGCTGTCATGCTTAACTCTTTCAACGGACAAGGTAATAGTCCCGCCTTCCGTAAATTTTGCTGCATTGCTCAGCAGGTTGAGCAATATTTGACGAGTTTTGGTAATGTCAGCATACATCATTCCCAAGTCCTTAGCACAATTAACTTCAAATTTATTAAAATTTTTCTCTACCAATGGTTCGGCTGTAGAAACTACCTCGTCAATTAAATTAACCGGATTGAAAGTTTCTAAATAAAGTTCCATCCGCCCCGCTTCAATCTTAGAAATATCGAGAATGTCGCTAATTAAAGATAGCAAGTGTTTGCCGGCAGTTTGAATTTTGTGCAAGTCTGGGATAAAATCTTCGCAGCCCAAATCCTCGGCGTCTTCTTTGAGCATCTCACTGTAACCGATAATGGCGTTGAGGGGAGTTCGCAATTCGTGGCTCATATTGGCTAAGAATGAGCTTTTGGCTTGGCTGGCTGCTTGAGCGGTTTGAGCGACTTGTTGGAATTCTTCTGCTAGTTTGCGTTGGGTAATGTCTTCGGCAATGCCGACTATACGGTAAATTTCTCCTGTTTCGTTGCGGACTGGAAAAGCCCGATCGCGCACCCAGCAAACTGAACCGTCGGATCGCACTACCCGATACTCCTCATCATAATCCCCCCGCACCTGTTTTTCAAAGGCAGCCTCAACGCGATCGCGATCGTCTCGGTGAATAGCATCCCAAAAAGCGTCCGGATGTGACAGCAAACTCCGATAGCTTAAATTCCATATTTTCTCGCAAGCAGGGCTCACATAAATTATCTGCTGTTGATTCGGTTCTCTAATCCAAAATACCTCATGAATATTTTCTGCCAACTGGCGAAACCGTTCCTCACTGGCGCGCAACTGATCCACAGCACGGTGAAACTCCGTCACGTCTTGAACCAGCGATGCAACCCCAATTATACAGCCGTCAGCATCAACCAAAGTCGTATTGTACCACTCACAAAGAATAATTTGCCCGTCCTTTCTAATGTTCTCATTAATGCTACTAATTCCTCCTTGATTAGTGAGCAAAGTTATAGATAGTTGCCTGACATACTCCTTAGCACTTTCAGGAACTATGAGATCGACTCCGTGCCGTCCGATTGCTTCCAAGCGATTGAATCCAAAAATTCTTTCTGCTGACAAATTCCAGTCGGCAACTTCAAAATTGAGATTCCATTCGATCGCCCCCAAAGGAGTTTGATAGAGGTGAAAAGCGAGTTTTTCCTGAGAGAGTTTCAGAGAGCGAATTAATTGAGTTTTATCAGCAATCGCAGCTTCCACCCGCTCTTCGAGAGTAGTAAACGACTCTTCCAATTGATCTGCCATCGTATTAAAAGAGCGAGCCAAAACACCCACCTCATCCTCCCGCTCTACAGACGCCATCAAGCGGGGATCTACCGCCATTGAGTCCCATTCTCCCCGCGACAAAGCCTCCGCAGCCTTGCTCAGACGCTGAATTGGCATGACAATCCACCTCGAAGTCACACATCCTAGAGCCGTCGCCAGCACCAAAGCACCGAAACACAGCAAAATTGTGTAGCGAGTGTTGGCGTTAATCGCTTCCATAAAATCGGCTTCGGGAACCGCCACCACAATCAACCAGTCGAGGCCCTTGCTGTCTGAGAGCGGTGTCACCTGTAGAAATTGTCGTTTCCCGTCGATCGCAAAATCTAACTGGTAAATACCATCAATCTTGCTCAAATTCCCGAAGCGTTGTGTCAAATAGCGGGCAGTCGATCGAATCAGAACATTATTGCTGCTGGCTGCTGCAATCCGTTTCGCAACGCCGTTGCTGACAACAAACGGCGGTTCGGGAGTAGAATTTGCGACCAATTCTCCCGAACTTTCTACAATAAAAGTCTCTCCTGATTTACCAATTTTTAAACTTTCCAAAAATTGATTGAGCTGGGAAAGTTTCAAGTCAGAACCTAAAATGCCAATCAGTTTTTTATCCTTGTTGTAAACAGGTTGCGCGGCCGTAATCGCTAGTTTAGGAGTATCAAAATAACTATAAATTTTACTCCAAGTCGGTTTGCGAGCCGACGCCGGAGCAGTGTACCAAGGTCTGACGCGGGGGTCGTAGCTGGGAGTAACCTTTAAGAGTTTGGTTGGTTCTCCAAAATCTGAGACAGCATAGGTTTGTAAGTTATAGCCTGTAGATTTGTTTGACTTTAAAAATTGTAATTTGCCATCGTCGAGGCGTTCTACTCCTAGAAAACTTTTTTGTTCTGAGCCAAATTGAATATAGCTAATTTTATCAAAGGTTTGGAGTTGTTTGGAGAAGTAGCTACGCAAACTAACTTCATCCTGAACGTTCAAAATGCCGATACGGATGGCATCGAGATTGAGTTGATTGATTTGGTGCGGCCTTTCGATATAACTATAAATGTGTTGCTGGATGCGCGATGTGACTTCGGCCCGCAGTTGCGCGGCAACATCGTTGACAGCTATGCGCCCGTGGCGCAGGGACAGCCACCCAGTCAGCCCCACCGCAGCGAAAGTCTGGATGGCAAAAGGTACTACAAGCACGAGGCGAATTGGCACTTGGCGCGACATTTTTAAAATATGGTCGCTCAGATGTCTGATTGGCATGATGAAGCAGAAATATTACGAACCCACAAAGTTTCGGTAAAGTACAACCTGATGAGCGCAGATTTTAACGTTGAGATCGTTTTATCTGGCAAAGTGCTGTTAAAAACTCTGAATCTGCCGCTACTAACTTAATTTTTAACGACTGCCACCGTCATCTTAGCGCGATCGCGTGCTTGGTCAGGGCGATCGAGATTAATCGAGTATCACTCCTGGACGGAATGTAGGCGGTGATACTATTGGAGATTTTACATTTGAGATTGGGTAGTTGGCGATCGCACTCGCTTCTCCAGAAACCGATTTTTTTTACAAATCTGGTAGTTGAACTTCGATCGCCCTCAGTTGCCGCGAAGTCTCAAACTGGTTTCTGAGAGTCGGAGCGCGATCGCCAGTTACAAGTTTTCGCGGTAACTTTAATTAATATCTTCATAACCAGTTACTTTTGATAGAGTGCAAGTTAATTCCGGCTGGGTACAATAAGTATAGTAGGATGCAACTAGCGGATGGTTAACTATGAACGCAGTTATTGCTACTCTTGGCACTGCTCTCGGACTCAGCTCAATTTTTATCGGTTTGACCCCGGCGGTTATCGCCCAACAAAGGCTGCAACCAGCGCCCCAAAATTCAGAAACGACTTTATCAGGGGATTCCCTCAGAAGTGTGGAGGACAGAAGTGTAGACTCGGACTACCAAAATTTGATTGGTGAACGAGAAACGGCGGCTAATGCTGCTATTCGGGAGCGCAGCTTGGGGGATACATTTCGGCTCAAAATCGGTTCAGAATTGGAATTTATCACTACTCCTTCCGACGCCCAGCGCCAAGGAAATCCCGTTCCTATCAAACCCAGCGACAGTGGCACAGGAGCTGGAGTTCAGCTTCTGCTAGGACTTTAGCAATTTTAATTGAATTGAGGTCTAGCAAACGATCGATCGCACAGCCCGATTTTTGAGGCTATAAGCTCTTGTGACTGCGATCGCTCGTTTCTATGAAATTTATCACAAGTTTTGTGCGGCTTCCATCACAGGAGAGTCTTTATTCTCCACCTACAATTGGGGCTATTAAACATCAGACGCATCCCAATTAGATACGTATCTTTACAATAGCGCATAAAACTGGCGGTGAAGGTCATGGGAAAGGCTCAACTAATCGATTATTTGCGGGGAGAGTTGGCGATATCGAATTCTGCGATCGCCGTTGCTCTGAGACACGACGAACAAGATGCCGGCCAACTGCCAATGGTTCTGTGGCAGTACGGGTTAGTTACCCTGGAACAGTTAGACCTGATTTTTGATTGGCTGGAAACTCAGTCGGCTTAATAATTTAAAATTCCGTATTTTAAAATATGGATATCTGATTCCAGATTTTTGAGAAATAAAGCTTACCAAAAGATTGGGTCTACAACCCCGTCCTTATAGGACGGCTTGAATTCAAAGTCTAAAGATTACTTTCCAATCAAGTTTATAGCTACAATTGCCCATAAGCGTCATAGAATAATTCCATGATTGTACTAGAGTTCAAGTTAAAAGGCAAGCTACAGCAATACCGGATCGTAGACGAAATGATCCGCACAGCTCAGTTTGTCCGAAACAAAGCTCTCAGATATTGGATCGACAATTCCAGAGTTAAGCTATCGGATTTATACAAACAATGCGCCATCATGGCGAAAGAGTTTGAATGGGCCGGAAAACTTAACTCAATGGCGCGTCAAGCTTCGGCTGAGCGTGCCATTTTTGCTATTCAACGTTTCTTTTCTAATTGCAAAGCTAAGAAACCAGGAAAAAAAGGATACCCACAATTCAAAAAAAACACTCACTCCGTAGAATACAAAACTTCCGGATGGGCGCTTTCGATCGACAAAAAATGTCTAACATTCACGGACGGTTTTGCTGCTGGAACCTTTAGGTTACTCGGTAGTCGAGACTTGCACTTCTATGCACCTACTGAGATTAAACGAGTCAGAGTAATTCGTCGAGCCGATGGTTACTACGCTCAGTTTTGCATCAATGTAGAGCGAACAGAAGAAATAGTTCCTACGGGGAAAACGATTGGCATAGATGTGGGATTGAACCATTTCTACACCGATAGTACAGGAGAAACAGTTCCAAATCCTCGGCATTTGCGTAAAAGTGAAAAAGCTTTAAAGCGCTTGCAGAAACGAGTTTCTCGGAAAAAGAAAGGTTCGAGCAATCGCAAGAAAGCGATAAATAAGTTAGGCAGAAAGCACTTAAAAGTCAGTAGGCAGCGTAAAGACTTCGCCATCAAGACGGCGTTGTGCGTAGTGAAATCTAACGATTTCGTAGCCTACGAAGACCTTCAGGTGAAAAATATGGTGAAGAACCATAAGCTTGCCAAATCAATTAGCGATGCAGCGTGGTCACAGTTTGCCCAATGGTTGCAATATTTTGGGAAAGTGTACGGTAAAACAGTAGTTGCTGTAGCACCTGGGTACACTTCCCAAGATTGCTCAAGTTGTGGCAATCGCGTTCAGAAATCCCTATCGGTCAGAACTCATATTTGCCTGTGCGGTGCAGTGTTAGACCGCGACCACAATGCAGCGAAGAATATTTTGGCTAAAGGATTGAAAGCCCGTGCAGGAATTAATTTAAATACGGTGGGGCACACCGGAATTAACGCTTGGGAACAGACCGACCTCTACCCATTGGTGGTGACATCAACGGGCAAGCCGACTGGTTGAACCAAGAATCCCTGCGCGTTCAAGCCGGGGAGTGTCAAACAAACGGGCGTCTAAAAGTATAGGGTTGAGTGTTGAGGTTGAGGTTGAGGTTGATTTTTTACCTTTGGGTAAGATCTAAATATGCGATAGGGACACAGCACTGCTGTGTCCCTATTGTTATGGCTCCAGGCGCTATCAAACAAGCCCCAGCAACTTTTAGGTGTGCAGGGGCTTAGTTCGATTGAATTTGGTGGCGGGAAGTGGATTTGAACCACTGACCTTCGGGTTATGAGCCCGACGAGCTACCAGGCTGCTCTATCCCGCGTCGCTTTATATCTATGCTATTCTCAAAAATCAAACCCTGCATCCTCAAAGATTGCAGGGGTTGTTTCAAGTTGGTGGCGGGAAGTGGATTTGAACCACTGACCTTCGGGTTATGAGCCCGACGAGCTACCAGGCTGCTCTATCCCGCGTCGCTTTGTCTACTCTCTAATATAAACACATCTTTCTGGAAATTGCAACCCCCCAATCAAAAAAACTTTTGAGATTTTTGTAGGGGTTGCTGAAATTGGCGAAGAAGTGTCGATCGAAGAGAGGGGTTCAACAGTTGACAGTTGACAGTTGACAGTTGACAGTTGACAGTTGGGCGAGAGAGGGGGGAGGGGGGGAGGGGGAGAGGGGGAGAGGGGGAGGGGATTTTTGATCTGGTTATCTAGATAGAGAATTGTAATGCGGAACAACTCAGAGCATCGAAACTTCGCCGACTACCTCCAAACGCTTAAAATCACTGAGAGTTAGGTAAGTGTCAGAAAGAGTTTCGGCGATCGTCGCAGTAATCCAGCCCAACTGTTTTAGCAAGTGAATCGCCACAGCAAATTTAGCGCGCTTTCCTCCATCCGTCACCTTAATTGCCAAGCCCATACCTTCGCCAACCCGGCCGATGCACTGAACCCCTTCAGCACCGGATTTGCTCACCAATTCGCCTTGAGTCAAGCGCATCAGTTCCGTGTCAAATCTCCCCTCACCAGCAACCATCATCGGGTGATGAGTCATAGCGCGGACAATCCGCTCCATATCCACATTGTCGCCGGAGGCTAATTTAGCGTACAAGGACGCCATTTGCCCCAACTGCAACAGATAGGTAGGAGCGCCGCAGTCGTCGCGAGCGCTGATAAACTCTTCGGCAGGCATCGCCAGCAAGTCAGCTACTTTTCCCAAAATAAGCTGCTGGACGGGATGTTTGCGCCGCAAATAAGTTTCTAGAGGCCAGTGCAGTTGTTGACAGACAGCCAGCATTCCGGCGTGTTTGCCAGAACAGTTGTATTGCAGGGCGCTCTTTTTGCCTTCGGGAATGGGGCATTGAAGTTTGGATGGGTCAATGTCGCAGCGCCACAGGACGTTAAACACCTGTCGCGATTGCTCGATCGTACCTTGATGAGAACTGCAAATAATCGCTAAATCTCGATCGGTCAATTCGTAGCGTTCCAAAGTGCCGCTCGCCGTCACAGCCAAAGCTTGAAAAGGTTTGAGTGAAGAACGGACAAATGTCGCCGTTTCCGAGTTACCGGCAACGGAAAGAACGCGGCCGCGCTTGTCGCAAACAGCCGCCTGGGCGCGATGCCTAGATTCTGGAATACCTTCGCGCAACAGCGTGACTTCGAGTTCGGGAGCTTGGGTTCGTTTTCCCCTTGTCATATCAATTTTAGATTTTAGATTTTAGATTTTAGATTGGGGCCGGTGGAAGTTTCGATCCCTATGTCGCAACGGGGCGGGCATGGGGCACCGCTATGTCGCAACGGGCGGGCACGGGGGCACCGCCCCTACGACTCAAAACTTCACTGTTACGGCTTCCGATTACACAGAACTCCAAATTAGTCCCCCGGCAACTAGCAATACTGTCAAACCATAAAATGTTTGCCGCAGACGCCTGAGAATTGGTTCTAGTTCGTAGTTGACTATCAATTGGTCTTGAGCTAAGACTTCGGGAGTTTTAGGCCAAGATTGACAATCGTACCAACCAGACTCTTCGTAGACGACTGTGGGATTGGCAAGTCGCGATCGCACGTAGAACCAACCCAAGTAAAGCCGCAGCAAAGCTAATCCTAGAATAAAACCGGCACCAGCGGTAGCGCACAGGGCAAACTGAACTGGATACTTACCAGGAGCAAAGCTGGCTGCTGCTAAGGGCCCGGATACCAAGCAACTCCAACCCCATACCCAAGCGAGTTTTGCCAGATATGCGGGCCAATCGAGAGTTACCCAGCTAAAAAACCCGGATTCTGTCAGTTCTTGGTATTCATTAACCGGGCGTTGTTCCTGCGGAACAGGACAAATAGAAACAGAAGTGTCTTTCACATTAGCGATCCTCTCGGCGCAGTGGAAAATTCAATTCGTTCGGCGTGTCCCCAGAACGCTTCTAAATTGTAAAATTCGCGCTCTTGAGGTTTTAAAATGTGGATAATCACGTCGCCGTAGTCCATGACGACCCAACTGGCGTCTGATAGCCCTTGTGTACGCAGCGGCAAGCGTCCCCATTCTTCTTCTACTTGGTCGGCGATCGCCTGGGAGATGGCTCGTACCTGGACGTTGGAAAATCCGGTGACGATCGCAAAGTAGTCAGCAAGATAGGATACTTCTGCTACGCCGAGCAATACAATATCAACTGCTTTGCGGTCATCGGCAGCGGCAGCAGCGGTCAATATCAGGCCGCGGGCTTCGTCTGGGGTGGTGGCGTCCGTTACTGTGGACTCGGCCCGGGAGTATTCGAGTTGGGTTAGATCTGACATTAAGTGTTTAAGTTCCTAATTGATACGGTAAGGGGGAGGTGGTGCGCTATGGGGTTTTGGTTGTTGGCAGTTTGAGACTGGAAATAGGAGTTAAATTCAAGTCAAAAGTAAGTACAGGATTGCTGGTAAATTTTACGTTTAACTTGTGATTTGTTCGATCGACTTTCCCGTCGAATTTCCTATTTTGGACGATTGGGCGCGGGCCATTTGCAGCGCCCAATTCCGCGTAAGTACGGTGCGCGGGTGGATGTAGCAGCGAGTTTCTAGCAAATATTTCAGAGAATCATCGCTAGTTTGCCACACGGCTGCATAAAGATTTTGCACGCTTGCTTCGCGCAATGCTTCTAGAGAAGCTGTGTTGCCGCGACTCGGCTCTATAGTGTCTGCTATAAAAACGGTACAACTGAGCTGGCTCATGTTTGGTCTGCCGAGGGTATGATTGGCGATTGCATCCAAAATTTCTCGATCGACCACCCCGAATTCGTCTCTAGCGACGATCGCGCTCGCGTCTGCGTGCAGCAAATGCGGGTGTGCTTCCAACACTGAGTCTAACTCTAAACCTTCCTTCTGAGCCATTTGTAGCAGCAGTTGGGGTTTAAAGTATTTTGCTGCGTCGTGCAGCAATCCTGCCGATCGGGCTTTTGCTTCGTCGAGGCCGTAATGGCGGGCCAAGTCTCCTGCTGTTTGTTCGACTCCGAGGATGTGTGTGATGCGGGCGGCAGGAACGCGCTGTGAGAGCCAAGCTAGGACTTTTTCGCGATCGAGTGCAAGTGTCAAATATTAACTCCCAAATTGTATGATCTACTATTTTAGCGTTTTGTTTTAATGGACTGCGGTGTCGGGTAGCTGCGGTGAGTGGGGGCGATCGGGAGAAGTGAAGGGGGCGATCGGCTCTACCCGAACAATTCAAAAATCTGTTAAAGTGGGTAGCTGTAACTACAATTTGTCGTTACAATGTTTAGTAACAATTAAGGTATGGAATTTGAGTGGGATGACACTAAACGTCTTACCAACCTTAGCAAACATGGGATTGACTTTATCGACGTTCCAATAGTTTTTGATGGAGAAATCGTGACGGTTGAGGACGAACGATTCAGTTATGGAGAGCAAAGATTTGTGACTTTTGGTTTGTTGCAAGGACGAGTAGTCGCTATCGTCCATACAGAACGAGAGGAATGTACCCGGATTATTTCTGCTAGAAAAGCAACTAAATATGAACAACGAATTTACTTCGAGCAAATCTCAAACTGACTGGCAACGCCTAGATGCCATGACTGATGAAGATATTGATTTCTCCGATTGCCCTGAAATTACGCCTGAAATGTTTGCTAAAGCAGTAGTTCGGCGAGGCTTGCCCAACCCTAAGACGAAAGCTCAAGTGACCTTACGCATTGACAGTGATGTTTTGGAATGGTTTAAATCCCAAGGTCGCGGTTATCAAACTCAGATTAACACGTTACTGCGAGAATACATGAAAGCCCATCAATAATGGATTTGCTATTTTTTGTATCGTTCTCATTTATTCTACTTTTAATCAGTGCCATCAAAGGTTATTTTATAGTTGCTCCGCTTCTAGCTTCGATGGCAATTTTGACGGTCATTTTGTTGCGGAGGGGATTTCCGCTAAAAAGCTTGATACAAATGGCTGTTGCTGGCAGTCAAAAATCTTTTTCAGTAATTGCTATTTTACTTTTAATTGGGGCAGTAATGGCTGTCTGGATGGCGGCGGGGACTGTTCCGCTTCTGGTATATTGGGGAATTAAATCGATCGACCCTCAGTATTTCATTTTTTGGGCGTTTATCTTAACCAGCGTTTTTTCTGTACTGCTGGGAACATCTTTTGGTGCTGCGAGTACGATCGGCATTGCCTTAATGATAATCGCCAACGGCAGCGATGCAAATCCGAATATTATCGCCGGAGCAATTGTGGCGGGAGCTTATGTGGGCGATCGGTGTTCTCCGATGTCTTCGAGCGCTATTTTGATTGCCATCCTTACCAAAACCGAAATTTATACCAATCTCAAAAACATGGCGGTGACAGGCTTATTACCCTTCCTCGTTTCCAGCCTGTTGTATTTAATTTTATCCGCTTCAAATCCCGTCGAACTTTCCGGCAACAATTTGGCTTTGGAACTAGGCACAGCCTTCAATCTTAATTCGATAACTTTGCTGCCAGCCTTGACAATTCTCATACTTTGTGTACTGCGAGTTGAAGTCAAAATCGCGATGGCTGTTAGTATCGTTGCCGGAAGTGCGATCGCCCATTTCGTTCAAGGTTATTCAGCGATCGAGATTCTGCAATTTGCGATCGGCGGATTTAAATTAGCATCAACTTCTAGTTTAAAAGACATTGTGGCGGGAGGGGGGATTTTGTCTATGGCAAAGGTTTCATTAGTTGTAGTTGTCTCGACAGCATTTGCCGGAATTTTTGCAGGGACGAGGATTTTAGAATTTGTGGAAGTGTATCTAAATAAAGCTCGATCCAGAGGAGATTTATTCTTGGGAACCACAATAATTAGCATTTTCTCAGCCGCATTTGGCTGCACGCAGACGATCGCAATTATCTTGACTCATCAATTAGTCGAATCAAAGTATCGCCAACTAAAATTAGATGGCGTTCAACTTGCTGTAGACTTGGAAAATACCGCTGTTGTGATTTCTCCCTTAATTCCTTGGAATATTGCAGGCTTAGTTCCGGCAACTGTCTTGAGTGTAAATTCGGATTTTATCCCCTATGCCTTTTATTTGTATCTCGTTCCGTTATTTAGCTTAATTCAAATGAAGCTGGCCAAAAATAGTCATAAAAATCAACCCAACTAAATGAATAAGAAAATATCAATGGGTTATTTTTTAGGAGTAGCTGCGACTGTTATTTGGGCGGGAAACTTCATCGTTGCTAGAGCTTTAAATCAGGATATTTTGCCGATCGGTCTGGCATTCTGGCGGTGGGCGATTGCCGTAGCAACATTAGCACCATTCGCCGTACAATCCACAGTTGAAGATTGGAAATTGGTGCAAAAATATATTCCTTTTGATTCTCATACGTAACTGTAAACTGTCAACTGCTTGTGAGTACCTACTTAAAAGCTTTATGGTGTAAGGCTTGCAGCCAGATACAGCCATCAGGGATTCCCACAGCAGAAAAAAATTTGAGTAACTTGCAGAAATTTGGCGATATTTCTAGATACATAAGAAACCACACCACTACAGTATGTAGAGTGATGCAGAACGCGGGACTAAAAGGTCGATCGGACTCTTGTCAGGCAAAACCCGTAGTGGCTAACCTATAAACAACAAGCGGATATAAGGGCTTGATACCTTTTTGGTGGTTCTCAAAAACTTCTACTCTCAGAGGAGTATTGATTTATGGACGACAAAGAAAAGCAGCCATCTCCAGAAGCAAACGAAAAGTTCACCGAAGCCCAACTGAACAACCATCTGAACGATCTGGCCTTGGAAGCCCAAAGGCATCCCCTTGAAAGTCCCGATCGCCAGTTAGCCTTAACTAGATTGGTTTCAGAACTCAGGAAACCCAGTCGCCTTTCACTCCCAAAGCATTCACCCAGCTTATCTCTCGCCGAAAACCACCAAGTTTCGGAAGACATTAAGCAAGAAACAGACTTGGCACTTTTCGAGTTTATACAAAAGGGGAAGTTCGATCCGAAAAAAGGAAACGTATTAAACTACACGAGGTTTACTCAGTCCAAAAAACAGATCGATTTTATTGCTAGTCACCAAGGTATTCATCAGAGAACTGAAAAAGGAAAAAAAGTCACTGATATCGTACTGTCAGCCGACAGACAAATCAGCAATGCTCGATCGGCAGATGGTGATGAATCAAAGACGACCTACTTAGACCAATTTACGTCCGATATCTCCGAACCTTCTTTTCTGGAACAAATGCGGGAAATAGCGCTACAAAATCCTGAAAATATTTTCAGCAAGCCCATGACAATACATCCAGATATTGCTCTGCAAGAAATATTCCTTCTCTGGTTAGATGGATACACTTGGCAGGAAATATCTGACAAGTTGTCAGCCAAAATTGGTGCCGATGTCAAAATTGGTTCGATTAGTTCTTTTTTAAATCGAGCTATCAAAGACGAAAAACTGATAGCCGTGGTAAAATTGTATCTGGCACAATTTTTGTTTGTTGTGGCAATCCTCCTGAATTTTGGAGATACCCATTAACCAAATCAAATCCGACAATAGCGTAAGCGAGCATCAAGAATGAACGAGCAGCGTCTACAGGGCTACCTACATCTCGTACAAGCACTGCTAAGCTGTCCAAGTGGAGAAGAAGCAGCTATCTTAAATGCTAACTCAGAACTTCTTGATGCTGGCTTAGTTCAGGTGATGACACAAGTAGCAGAAAATCTCGCTGAAAATGGAGATAAAAATGCAGCGGATTTCCTGCAAAGTGTTGCTACTCAAATAATAGAGTTAGTAGAAAACCCATCAATAGCTGAATCACAACAGGATTTAACTTTTTTGTTGCAGGTTTTACAAGTAGTTTCCGATACAGGTGCTGACCCCCGGGTTTTTTACCCGTTTTTACAATCAAATTTAGACAAATTGGATATCAAATTAAGTGCTGCTTTACAGGGAGTGGCAACTACTTTATTATCTGAATCGAATGCCGACAAAGCTGAAGCTGTAGTCTCAATAATTTGTAATTTTGGTAGTTTAATTCAGCAGTTTCCTTTAGGAAGTAGAAATGTCAATATAGAATTAGCGATCGTTGCTTATCAAATTGGATTGAGTTTTTTTACTATAGAATTATACCCCGAAAATTGGGCGCTTTGTGAAACGAATTTGGGTAGGGCATACAGTCATAGGATTATAGGCCAAAGAAGTGAAAACTTAGAAATAGCTATTCAGTGTTACTCGGCAGCTTTAGCTGTGTACACTCGCGCCGCTTTTCCTCAAGAGTGGGCTAGCTTGCAAAATAGCCTTGCTAATGCTTACAGCGATCGCATTTTAGGAGTGCGATCGGACAATTTAGAAAAAGCTATCGAGCTTTATACAAGCGCTTTAGCAGTGTACAGTCGCGACGATTTTCCAGAACAATGGGCTACTACTCAAAACAACTTAGGAACAGCCTATAAATCCCGGATACTGGGAGAGCAACCAGAAAATTTAGAAATGGCTATTTATTTTTATCAAGCTGCTTTGGAAGTCCGTAGCCGTGAAGCTTTTCCCGAACAGTGGGCTGCTACTCAAAACAATTTAGCTACAGTTTACAAAGATAGAATTCGAGGAGATAGGGCTAACAACTTAGAAACAGCTATTTCTTTCTATGAAAGGGCTTTACAAGTTTACACGCGCGAGAATTTTCCTTCTGATTGGGCAATGATTATAAATAATCTTGGTATTGCTTACCAAGACAGGATTTTCGGAGAAAGAGCCGAGAATTTGGAAAATGCTATTGGTTATTATCAAGCTGCTTTAGAAGTCCGTAGCCGTGAAGCTTTTCCCGAACAGTGGGCCGCCACTCAGAATAATTTGGCTACATTTTACAGCGATAGAATCAAAGGTAATAGAGCAGAGAATATTGAAAAATCCATCTCTTGTTATCATGATGTCCTAACAGTTTACACTCGCGAGACATTTCCTTATGAATGGGCGATGACTCAGAATAATTTAGGCAAGGCATACTCGGAGAGAATTAGATATGAAAAATCGGAAAATCTTGCAGCAGCAATTGAAGCTTATCAAAGAGCTTTAGAAATTTTCACACCCCAAACATTTCCTTTAGACTGTTTGAAAACAGCAAAAAATCTGGGTAATACAGCTTTTGATGCTGAATTATGGCACATAGCAATAGACAGCTTTGCGGTAGCAATTGAAGCCGTAGAACAAAGTCGGAGTTGGGCGGCTTCTGAATTGAGAAAACAAGAAATTATTGAAGAAGCCATTGATATTTATGAAAAAATAGTCCAAAGCTACGTTAATATCGATCGACCAGATCGAGCTATTGAATATGTCGAACGCAGCAAAGCCCGTAATCTTGTGGATATTCTATCCAGTCGGGGACTCTACCCAAAAAACAAGATTACAACTGACAATGATTTAAGATTCAGTTACCAAGTTGAATTAATCTCGTTCGCTCGAATTCAAGCTTTACTAAAATTTGAGTTTGATGAAAACACTGCCATTATAGAATGGTATATTGTCAGCAATAAAATCTTCACATTTATAATTACCAGTCAAGCCAAAAGTCCTATAGTTTGGCAATCCTCCCATGAGGATATAGAAAACTTACTTACCTGGTTTGGGGAATACTTGGAGGATTATGGGCAGAACACGAGACAATGGCAAGAGCAACTTTCAGCCCGTCTTCAGCATCTCGCTGAAATACTGCATATCGATCGAGTCATCAACTATTTGCCTGCGGATTGTGACCGAATAATTTTTGTACCCCATCGCTTCCTGCACCTGCTACCTCTCCATGCTTTGCCTCTAAATAAAGGTCAAAACCATAATATCCTAGACCATTTCTTGAGAGGTGTGAGTTATGCTCCTAGTTGTCAACTTCTGCAATTAAGTCTCGCTCAAAAACCTTCCGATTTAATCCACTTATTTGCTATTCAAAACCCTACCCAAGACCTAAATTTTAGTGATATTGAAGTTGAAAATATCAGGCGTTACTTTGCTCCTAACGATTATGTCTTAGTGAAAGAAGCTGCTACTAAAAAAGAGATATTAGATAACAAGCATTTTCTTGATGCTAATTGCATCCATTTCTCTTGTCACGGCTACTTTAACTTTGAATCACCTCTGGAGTCGGCTTTGATTCTAGCTGAGGCTGGAGGTTCTAACGGACAATTACAGGGAACTGCAAGTGAAAATAATCGTTCACTAGAAAGTACAAAAATTAATTTAGACAAATGCCTGACATTGGAAGAAATCCTTAAGCTAGATCTCAGTCAATGTTGCCTAGTAACTCTTTCAGCTTGTGAAAGTGGGTTGATTGACTTCACCAGTAAAAGTGATGAGTACATGGGTTTTCCCAGCGGCTTCCTGCTTGCAGGCACTTCGAGTGTAGTCAGTAGCCTTTGGGCAGTCAACGACTTTTCTACAAGTTTTTTAATGATTAGGTTTTACGAAATTCTGCAAAGTCAAACATCTGTAGCTACAGCACTTTGTCAAGCTCAATTATGGCTGCGAGATATCACTATGGCTGAACTGAAACTGTGGATCGATCGAAAACAGTTACCTTTGAATAGCGCACAAAAAATGGCTTTGCATCGTATGTTTCAGACAATGCAAGATAACTCTAAGCCCTTTCAAGATCCTTTCTATTGGGCAGCTTTCTCTGCGGTTGGTGAATTCAAACTTAACTAACTAAGAATCAGTAGGTTGGCTTTCACTGCATTCAACCCAACCGCAACAATGGCTATAGATCAATACGGTTTACTTAAGACAGATCCCCCCTAACCCCCCTTGAAAAAGGGGGGGACAAGAATGCTCTCAAAGTCCCCCTTCTTAAGGGGGATTTAGGGGGATCTCCGGGGCATAAATAGTGTTAAGTGAACCGTATTGGGCTATAGATTGGTTTCGTTGCTTGACTCAACCTATACGATCGCACTAAAATCCTTGACTTTTGAATAACTTCGCCGATACAGCCATCAAAAAATTTTCCCATATTGCAGAAAAGCTGGTGCGATCGCAGATATAGAAACATCAGGGAACACTCTCTGTTATGGCGAGATGTCCCAGCCAGAACAAATGTGCTAGCGGCGCAACTGCCTATCTGTGGCGGATATCCGTAGTTTAGGCTCAAATTGCGATCGGAGTCACAAAAGGGGAGTTAAGGGAGTTAACTTTTTTTTATTTCTCCCTCTTCTCCGCTGTTTTATTTGTGTTGCCTGTGGGAAATTACAGATATAGCAACCGCCAAGCCGATCGAGACATTCTCTATCTCTGAAACCCTTGTCAGGATTGCCTTTTCCTTATCTCGTACATAGCTGAAGCCTTCTTCCTGCTGCTAGATATCGGCACTAACAGCCAATACGAAGAGATGTTTAACCAACAAAAACCCGATCGTCCCAATTTTTTACCGGTTCCGGGTTGACTGCATAAATCTCCTTTCTTGTCAACAAATTAAGTAAAAATAAGTAAACAGGTTGCAAACATGAGCACAAAACCCAGTTCTCCCTCTCAAACTAACGTAGTTGCCCTCAACAACACCAACTCTCAAAATGCCATCAAAGTTATAGAAGAAATATTAGTATACATCGAGCAAGACCCTAAATATGCCCATCTCCGCGAACAGGCAAAAAATCCACCTACTACCGAAAAACCGAAAAATTTCAGGCAAAAACTTCTGAACAGATTAAAGGAATTACTCATCGCCGATCCAAAAGCCTTTCACGGAACGGCTGTCGTTTCCGAAGACTTGGCGAAACAAGCAACACTGACTGCCGGCACAGTCACTGTCAGCAGCCTATTTAACTTCTTCACGAATTATCCCTTACTGTTCTTTGCCTTTAAGGACATGGGCTTTTTTGGTGTGGTTTTGACTTCGTTGTGCAACATCCTGATTCTGAAATTCACTAACGACACGACGACGGCTGTTTCATCCCGTACAAAATACAACAAAACATGGCAATTATGGGCGATATATGCCTCCCTATCAATCAATATCCTCCAGTCGATCGCCTCTCTAGTCGGCACAGAATTAATGCTCAATCAATCGGGGCTGAGCCAGCTCAAAGCAGCAGAATCGATTCAAAAACAGGTACAGCAAGTCGAAACCCTCAAGCAATTTGACAGCCCCCAATATCAACAAGCTCGGCAACGCTGCCAAGAAGGAGAACAGCAATTACATCAACTCGACAGAACCAATCCGCGATGGGAATCGCTTTACGTGCAACTGTACGGAACCTGGGGCGATCGCAGTACCAATTGGAATCAACTTCCCTTAGAAAAACTTCCTACTTGCCGCCAAGTCGTTCGGCTGGAAACAGAAGCCTCTCAAAACTACGAAACTGCCAAGAAAAATATCGGACTGTTGCTGGTAATCCGTTCCCAAATGGGCAACGATCTGGAATTTCTCAAACAAAAAATGCCCCTAGTTTACCAACAGCACTTTACCCCAGCGGGTGAAATTGCCTCGGGGATTGAAGCAACGCGAATGGCAATCCTCAGTTGCACGAACAAACTCCTGAGTGGCGACATCGCAGGAATGGGTTTCCCCTTATTCATGCTGCTGCTGTCGGTGATTACTAGCGGCTATGCTTGCGCGATGACGATCGCCCTTGCTTTCCGCGAAGATACCCAAAAATCCTTCAGCGATACAGTCAAGCATCAGCGAGACTTTTGGCTGGAAGCCCGCCGCCGGGAGCTCACAGCCCAGATAGAAACCTTGGCTGACATCCGCCCCCACTCTGACAGCGACAGCCATCTCAACTAATTGCAGGGTGCGCGGCAACTTGCTTTCGCCGCGCCCCTCACCCCAAAAATTAACAATCGCCCATCAAAGAGGTTAATATGTTCAACCCACAACACCCCAGCCCCGCCAAAACCCGCATCTCCCTAGTTCCCGACTCAGAAAACCCGGTTGTACAGCCGCTGCGATCTACATCCGACTCAGAATACAAAATCCGCTTGCTAAGCCTCTATATCGCTGAGTTGCAGCAAACGGGACGCATTGATTACCCGGAATTGGTACAGTTTTTAGACCAAGTTTACGAAGTGGAAAATGCGCCCGAAGGATCGTCCATCCTCCCAAACCACTGCGACATTCTCCTGCAAAACTTGCAACGCGAACAAGCTGACATCCTGACAGCTTCTGAAGCAATTCAAATTCTACTAAATGAATTAGCGGATGCACTCACCCAGAAATATCTCACAGACGATATCGAACAACAAGTGCGATCGGGCATCCGCCAAGAAACTCAGCGTTTCCTCAAAGCCGCAGAATGCCTCCTCGATACCGCCGAAGAGCACGCCGTTCAACCACAGTTCCGATTCTGGAAATCGCGATCGACCCCAGAAGAAATAGAGGCAGAAAACCTTCGCAAATCTATCAACGACCTCAAATACATCCGCCAGTACCTCGCGGAACACCTGCAAGTTCGCGAACTGATCGAAGAATTTGTGCCGGCAGAAGGCAAAATCGGGAACTTCCACCGACTGCACAAATACCTCGAATTTGCTCCCAGTGCCGCTGACTTTTTAGGTAACTTCCTCCAGCAAGCACTCCAGCGCAAAATCGCAGGCGGTACTAAGTTCGTGACTCCCAAATCATATCAATAACTTCTCACCTTTAGCCACTCTCCAATTCCCAGAGTGGCTGCGAACTCAATAAACTCAAAATAACTCAGGAAAACAGCCATGATGACATCTTTTAACGCAACTTCTAACCGCAAACAAATGAATACCTCGCAGTTTCGCGACGAATTCGATCGAGGACAGAGGGATTTCAGCTATACGAATCTCACAGGAGTCGATTTAAGCGGCATGAATCTATCAGAAATTAATTTTCAAGCTGCTGTACTGTGGAAAGCTAATTTAGAAGGAACAAACCTTTCAAAAGCTAACTTAAAAGAGGCTAATTGCAGCCAAGCCAACCTCAATTGGGCGGTGCTGAGTTTGGCTCGCGCCGAAAGTGCAAACTTCGCGAGCGCCAAATTGCATCAAGCTGACTTGCACGGTATTCGTGCCATTGGCTGCAACTTCCACAAAGCTGATTTAGAAGGAGCTAACTTAAGTCGAGGAGATTTAGAACGAGCCAATTTAAGCCGTGCAAATCTCAGCTATGCTGATGCGAGTTGGGCGAATCTCAACGGTACTAATTTAGCTGAGGCAAATTTGCAAAAAACTAACCTCAGTTGGACGGATTTGAAGGCATCGAATCCCCAACACGCTCGCTTGGGATTGACGGCGCTTACTGGAATTCGACTTCCTTGGGGCGTGTACGTCATCAACCACAAAAAAGCGCGCAAAGAACATAACGAGAGTTAGTTTCTATATTTTTCCCTTTGACTGTTGCGATCGGATATTTTTTATTGAGTTATTCAATCCGCGACAGCCAAAGGAGTGAAATGATTCTATGATTTTTTTCTGTCATCAAACTGTAGCAATTTCTGTCAAAGCTCTTTTGCTATGATTCGGTGAAAGTTGCACAGCAATAACATAGATAGCTGAACCGAGGAATAGACAGTATAGCAATCCTAAATCATTATCAAGGTTATGGTACAATATATATGCAATACTTGACTGTGATAAAAAATGAATAAATTACAACTGCCACAAAAAGACATGGAAAAAGAAAAAGCTTCGTTAGAATA
>NZ_JAHRFA010000034.1:0-6582 GCF_020883045.1 Microcoleus sp. CAWBG58
ACCGACTGGTACAGATGACAAATGATAGGTTATAAAGAGGAGCCGTGTGAGGTGAAAGTCTCATGCACGGTTTTGAAAGGGAGTGTGATAGGGCGACCTATCACTCGACCCTATCAGGGTGGAAAGAATCTGGGAAACGTGTCAAGCGTGGCTTGTATCGCTCAAAAGATGGAAGCAAAATTAATGCAGACTGCAACGGTGCTGCAAATATTTTGCGAAAAGTAGCGGCAACTTTAGGGCTTTGCCTTGAAGGAGTCAGTAGGGGCGCTTTGATTTCGCCCTTGAAGGTTCGCATTTGGACTCTTTAAGAATCCCCCCGATTCATCGGTGGGGAGTATCAATCACGCGCTTAGTTGGTGATGCAGGAGAATAATCGAGCTGACGGGGTGACAGGTTGCCTGAAAATCAGACAGTCCGGCAATCCTAGACAAATCGCCTAAAACAAGATAGGGTAAGAAAGCTTCGGGAGCATTTCAGTTTTGCATTTGTAGTGCTGTCCCCGCTCGCACTCAAAGAAAAAATGCTTTTTACCAAAATGAGATGCTCCCTTTAGAAACTTTCCATTAAGGTTTTTTCTTGAGCGTAAACATCGCGCAATTGTTGCAATGCTGAGGCAGAAATTACCAATTTAACTGTAGCGACTAATTTACCCCACTCGTGCAAGCTGTCAACTGAAACAGCGGCTTTGAAGTTGTACGTATAAAATTTAGTCCAAAATTCTGGTGCTTGGGTGCGTTTCCAGCGTTTGTACCAGCCGAGATAGTCTTGGGTGCAGGCCGGTTTTACTTCTAAGATTGGGGGGAAATCGGCGTAGCTGACGAATCTGCTGAGGCCTTTGGCGTGTACGTACACCATGTTGTGACAGCATTCGATTCGGTAAATTTGGTCGGGCGTGATGTTGAACAAAAGTGCTACGGTTTCTTCGGTGACAAATCTCGATCGCGGATTGACCGTCAACGATTTGTGAATAATTTTTGAGGCGCCGATCGCTGACGACGATCTTAACTGATTCTCTAATATCATTGTAGTTGCATCTGGTGGTGGTAGCTCAGTCTATCTGCTAGGTGCGATCGACATTAATTATCTCTCGGCATTAATTATAACGGGCGATCGCCTTTAGTTTCGTTGACTCTGCCGCCAAACGGATAGCAGCGCCGATTTCTACCGTAAGCAGCCCAAAATGTTAGACCAAAGTTCCAGCTTCCAGATTCATCTTTAGAGTCAATCTAAAATCTAAAATCTAAAATCTAATCACCCGGGCGATCGCTTTTTGCTATATTATACTAAATCCAAAATTTTGTAAATAGTTTATATGAGTAAAGGTTTAGTCAGGTTGCGGGTTCGAGAGTTGGCGGCCGAGAAGGGATGGACGCTGAAGGAGGTTGCGGAGCGATCGGGCGTGGGGTACAGTACGATTAGCAATTATGCCCGCTCTCAGGGGATGGCGATGGTTGACTTTGCCGCAGTGTACAAGTTAGCCCGTACTTTTGACGTGATGATTGAGGATTTTGTGGTCATCATGGAAAAGTAGGTGCTGTTTGGCGATCGACCTTTTGGCGAAAATTATAGCAGTTTTAAATGCGATCGACAATTGCCCCGAAATTCGGAGAGGGCAGTGCCGTTTCCCTGCGGGAAATGTGACGATCAAAGCAACAGTAAGCGTAGGGTGTGGATCCTGCGAAAAATCCCTAACTTGCATATCAAAAATCTCAAAGCGACGCACCTCTGCACTCGATCGATCGCAAATAAAGTCGATCGCCTACAATCAAACTAACCCCCTAGAGACTGAAAATAGGATAACTGTCAAACTTTCTTTTGCATTCCGCCATTTCCTAACTCTTAAACTGCAAATACTCCATTTTAAAATCTAATACGGTTTACTTAAGATTGTCTTTCGAGAGGAACGAAGCAAACTGTATCTATTTTTCATGGGACTTTCACGACTAGCAGTACATGAGTGAACCGTATTGCTTTATATATAAGAAAGAGCGCTGAAGCGCAACTACGTACCTTTATTGTCTTAAGTGAACCGTATTGCTTTATATATCAATACAGTTGACTTAAGAAAAATATGACTTGCCCAAAATGGCTATATTGCCAGAAAATCGTCAGATAAAATTCATCAAAAGCATTAAGTAAACCGTATTGAAATACAATCCACTCCATCAAGAGAAGAGTTTTGAACCGTATTGGGGCGCTTTTGGCGCAGAGGGAAGAGTATTGCGAGGGTTTTGGATGTCGTAAAAAAACCTTTTATCCCTCCCCTCTCTGTGTTCTCTGTGTTCTCTGCGGTAAAATATTCTTAATATCTACTTCACCTCTTTATAATCCAAAAATCGTCAGATGAAATTCATCAAAAGCATTAAGTAAGCCGTATTGCTTTATATATAAGAAAGAGCGCTGAAGCGCAACTACGTACCTTTATTGTCTTAAAATCTACATTTTTCCATGACAAATGCAATCGATTGAAATATCGACAACCAGAAATATTGATTTCAAATCTAAAATCCAAAATCTCAAATCGAATGACTCATAGCCTCAGCCAAATGCTTCTTCAAAGTCGCTTCTAGTAAGGGCCCTTTTAAATGACTCCAAGGCAAAACCTGATTTAAATCCCACTGTTGGAACACATAGAAATCCATTTCCGGTAACTCTCCCCGCAACTCCTTAAAAGCCCGCCGATAACTTCCCAAAGTATCTCCATAGTGTCGCACTAATTCCAACAGCTTGGACAACCTGCGATCGCCCTTCGATAGCAAACCCTGAATCACAGACCAGTTATAGCTTTCAGGTCGAAATTCCAATCCCAACTTCCGCAATTCTTTATCTAAAAACTTCAGCCTCTTCTCCGCATCTTTATTCACACCAAACCACTGAAAAGGAGTATGAGATTTCGGGACAAAAGTGCTGCATCCCAGAGTCAAGCGCAAACCCGGAGCGGCTTTTCTAATCGCCTTCATCATCGCCACTGTCTCCTCCAAATCCTCCATCTCTTCGCCAGGTATTCCCGCCATACCGTAAAGCTTAATCCCTTTTAACCCGCCAGCCTTAGCATTAATAGCAGCTTGAATAATTTCATCGTTAGTGAGTTTTTTATTCACAATCTTGCGGAGACGTTCGCTACCACTTTCCACCGCAATCGTCACAGACTTGCTATCTCTGTTTGTCAATATTTCCGCTAACTTAACTGTCACCGTGTTCGTGCGTACCGAAGATAGACTCAGCCGCACTCCGTCGTATTTCGGATGGTTTAAATGCTCCAGCAATGCTTCAAATTCTGGGTGCTGAGTCACAGAAGCACCCAACAAACCCAAACGATTAGTCACAGCTAAACCGCGATCGATCGCCGGAATTAGCGAATCCTCCAAACTCGCAGTTCTAAATGGTAAAGTGAGATAACTTGCCAAACAAAAACGGCACATTTCTGGACAACTTCGCACCACTTCCACCATATAAATATTTTCCCAAGCCGCTTTTTCTGTTACTACGGTAGAAGCAGACAAAGTATTGCCGCGATAAGTCTGTTTTTCCACCATACTAGGAATTTCAGAATCCACAGGATGAATGGATTTAATCCCCTCAGTGGCATCCAAATAAGTTACTTCGTACAAACTAGGAACGTAAACCCCAGGAACTTGGGCTAAATGCCGCAATTTAGTTTGTCTGTCGGCGCTACGAACTTCTTTACAAGCATCAATAAAATTATCAATGAGATGTTCGCCATCTCCCAGCAAAATTACATCCAAAAAATCTGCAAAAGGTTCAGGATTCGCCGTAAAAACCGGGCCGCCACCAAATACTATTGGATGATTTTCAGTTCTTTTTGAAGCCCAAATCGGAATTTCTAGAGATTCCAACAAATTGAGAATATTTACATAATCGAGTTCCCAAGAAAGCGAAAATCCCAGCAATTCTGGATGTCGGGGAAGTGGTTCGCTGATATCAGTAAATAAACGGCTGACTTCAATATCCGATCGCACGGCCAAAGTTGCCCACACTATCTGATAGCCGAGACTGGTAATCCCAACCGTGTACTCGTTGGGAAATGCAAAAATAGTCGGAATAGCGTCAGCATCGGGGGTGGCTGGGGCAAATAGCAGGCGTTCTTCGGCAAATGGATTGGGAGTCACGGGCAAGTTTAGCTTTAGGAAAATAATATCTCTTTCTTTTCTAATTTTATGCTATTGACTGACCGTCGGACAGCGATCGCCCGCGAAGATACGGATAATAAATTTATTTCACCCGCGTATCATGTTGGGCATTGATGACTAACAACCGTAGGAGTTGCGCGATCGCCCACAAAGAAACCGGGTTTTTTTAACTCTTATTGAGAGTTTTAAGCAAGTATAGCAATCCTCGCATCATTTGCATAATTATTGTAGGGGCTCTTAAATAACTCGGTTGTTTTAATAGATAAGGGGTAGGCACGGGGGCACTACCCCTACAAATCTTCATTAATCATTTAGGATTGCTATATTTGCTTAAACAATCCGGTTTCCCATCGCCAGTGCCGAAATCGTAAACAATTGAACCTTTTTGCCACCAAACCAGTCTAGAGCATACATAGTTAACAAACTGTTCCCCCAGCACCTAGTATGAAACAGACACTCAAACATGGGGCATTATTTCTCTACTTGTGGCTGTGTGCGATCGCCTCCAGCAGCGCCGCCAGTCCCCCCGACAATTCCAAAATCGTACATCTCCTCAACCGCATTAGTTTTGGGCCGCGATTGGGCGATATCGAAAAAGTGCGATCGCTGGGGACAGAAAATTACATCCAACAACAACTTTCCCCAGAAACCATCCGCGAACCTCAGCATCTTATCTCTCGCATCAACAGCTTAGAAACCCTGCAAAAAACACCAGCAGAACTCTTTGCCGAGTACGGTATCCGCCGATCGCAAAACGGTCACAGACCAACGCCAGAAGCAATCAGAGCCACTAGCATTAAGGCTCGGATCGTTCTCCAAGAAGCAATTAAAGCTCGTTTGTTGCGATCGGCAGAAAGTCCCCGCCAATTGCAAGAAGTTATGGTGGATTTTTGGTACAATCACTTTAATGTTTACTCAGATAAAGGATCCTTAAATAAACTCTGGGTAGGAGCCTACGAACAAGAAGCAATTAGACCCTACGCTCTGGGAAAATTCCGGGACTTACTAGGTGCAACTTCCCGCCATCCTGCCATGTTGTATTATTTAGATAATTGGCAAAATACCGATCCAAAAAGTATCGGAGCCAAAGGCGGATTTCGGGGATTAAATGAGAATTATGCGCGGGAGTTAATGGAGCTGCATACCTTAGGTGTCAAGGGCGGTTATACGCAACAAGATGTCATCGCCTTAGCTCGCATTTTTACAGGCTGGGGATTTGGGCCGCAGCCATCTAAAAAGGACGGTTACAGCTTTTATTTCGATGCCAAACGCCATGATTTTAGCGATAAAGTATTTCTCGGGCAAACTATCAAAGGTTCTGGCGAAACCGAGGGAAAACAAGCTTTAACTATTTTAGCCAAAAGCCCAGCCACAGCCAAACACGTCAGTTATAAATTAGCTCAATATTTTGTGGCTGACAGCCCGCCAAATGCCTTAGTAGATCGCCTCAGCCAGCGATTTCTCGAAACTGATGGAGATATCCGCGAAGTCTTAAATACTTTGTTCCGCAGCCGAGAATTCTGGGATAAAAAAAATTACAGCGCTAAGTTGAAAACTCCCTACCAATACGTTATCTCGGCGGTGCGATCGACAAATAAGACAGTAGAAAATTTTCAACCGCTTTACACAACCTTGCTACAGCTAGGAATGGCACCTTATGGCTGCCCAACTCCCGACGGTTACAAGAATACTCAAGATGCTTGGCTGAATCCAGATGCGATCGCCCGTCGGCTAAGTTTTGTCACTGCTTTGGCGACCAATCCCTTGTATTTAAACTCTCCTCTGGCTAACAACAATCAGTCAGGATGGATGTTACCTGCGATCGCAACTACTTCTAACTCCTCTTTGCCAATGGGCCCGAAAAATAGCAGCCAGTTAATAGATCCGTCGCAGTTAGCTAATATTTTGGGGAATGATTTCTCGGCGAATACCAAAAGTGCGATCGCCTCCAGTCCGGCTAATTTACGCACCGCTTTGATTTTGGGCAGTCCAGAATTTATGCGCCGATAAAAGAAGTGTTTAAGATTGGTTCGTAGTGAGGACTTTAGTCCTTTCTTTTCTGAGGACTAAAGTCCTCACTACGAACCTTTTCGAGCGCAACGCAAATCACCAATCATAAACTACGATGAACAGACACCAATTTTTAATCCAAACTGGACTGCTTTCAACTTCGACAATTATGAAACAAGTGTATGAGATTGGTTCGTAGTGAGGACTTTAGTCCTTTATTTTCTGAGGACTAAAGTCCTCACTACAAACCTTTTCGAGCGCAAATTACCAATTGCCAATTACCATGAACAGACGCCAATTTTTAATCCAAACTGGACTGCTTTCAACTTCGACAATTATGAAACAAGTGTATGAGATTGGTTCGTAGTGAGGACTTTAGTCCTTTATTTTCTGAGGACTAAAGTCCTCACTACAAACCTTT
>NZ_JAHRFA010000034.1:6682-6870 GCF_020883045.1 Microcoleus sp. CAWBG58
TCGAGCGCAAATTACCAATTGCCAATTACCATGAACAGACGCCAATTTTTAATCCAAACTGGACGGCTTTCAATTTCGACAATTATGAAACAAGTGTATGAGATTGGTTCGTAGTGAGGACTTTAGTCCTTTCTTTTCTGAGGACTAAAGTCCTCACTACAAACCTTTTCGAGCGCAAATTACCAATT
>NZ_JAHRFA010000034.1:6970-57848 GCF_020883045.1 Microcoleus sp. CAWBG58
GACGGCTTTCAATTTCGACAATTATGAAACAAGTGTATGAGATTGGTTCGTAGTGAGGACTTTAGTCCTTTCTTTTCTGAGGACTAAAGTCCTCACTACAAACCTTTTCGAGCGCAAATTACCAATTACCAATTACCATGAACAGACGCCAATTTTTAATCCAAACTGGACGGCTTTCAATTTCGACAATTATGAAACAAGTGTATGAGATTGGTTCGTAGTGAGGACTTTAGTCCTTTCTTTTCTGAGGACTAAAGTCCTCACTACAAACCTTTTCGAGCGCAAATTACCAATTGCCAATTACCATGAACAGACGCCAATTTTTAATCCAAACTGGACTGCTTTCAATTTCGACAATTATGTCTGTTGGACTCCACGGTTTAGCCGTGAAAGCCGCCGCACCCAAGAACAGCAAACGATTAATTGTGATATTTTTGCGCGGCGCAGTCGATGGCTTAAACGTAATTGTTCCCTACCAAGAAGCGAATTACTATCAATCTCGACCCAAAATAGCTATCCCAAAACCGGGGCTGCAAGGCGGTGCGATCGACCTTGACGGCCGTTTTGGACTCCACCCCGCACTCAGCGCGATCGCCCCGCTGTGGCAGCAAGGAACCCTCGCATTTGCCCACGCTTGCGGTTCTCCCGATCCCACCCGATCGCACTTCGAGGCCCAAGACTACATGGAAAGCGGCACTCCCGGCAAAAACAAAACCCCCGACGGCTGGATGAACCGCCTGCTGTCAGTCATATCCGCCAATTCCCCCGTCCAAGCCCTGAATGGTGGCACCTCCACACCCCGCATCCTGTCGGGAAAAATGGCAGTTGCCAGCTTTAGACTAGGTAAAAATGCCAACCGCCCGATCGCCATTGACAAACCCCAAATCGGTACCGCATTCGATCGACTTTACAGCGATAGCGACCAACTTGGGAGAGCATACCAAGAAAGTCGCGCCGCCCGCCAAACCCTGCTGGCTAACTTGGATGCAGAAATGAAAGCCGCCAACAACGGCGCACCCTTAGCCGATGGTTTCCCCGGCGACGCGAGGCAATTGGGGCGGCTGATGGCGAGAGACTCCAGCATTCAGCTAGCTTTCCTCGCCCTCGGAGGCTGGGATACCCACATCAATCAAGGAAGTTCCCAAGGCCAATTAGCCGCAAGATTGCGCCCTCTGGGACAGGGTTTAGCGAATTTGGTGCAGGGATTGGGTAATGTTTACTCCGAAAGTGCGATCGTAGTTATCTCAGAATTCGGCCGCACAGTGCGCGAAAATGGTAACGGCGGCACGGATCACGGACACGGAAATGCGATCTGGCTTTTGGGTGGTAAAATTAAGGGCGGCAAAGTTTATGGCGAGTGGCCGGGATTGGATGAAAGTCAGTTGTATCAAAAGCGCGATTTAGCCGTGACGACGGATTTTCGAGATGTAATTGCGACTGTGTTGCAGAGTCATTTACGACTGGATGGGGAAAAGGTCGATCGAGTTTTTCCCGGTTACAAATCAAATCGAATCGTTGGGTTGGTGTCAACAGTTGACAGTTGACAGTTGACAGTTGACATTGAGAAAGCTGTAGGGTGCGTCGTCATTCACAATCTCTGAAAAAAAATCGACTTTTCGAGTAGCGACGCACCTGTGTTATCGCCAGCAGAGTGCAAACAACATTCGTTTGACTCCGCCAACAATTATGTCGTACAAAGACTTGAGAAAAATGCTATTACTCTGAAATAGAATCGCTATCGTCTCGGTTTCTCGGCGGCGGTGCACCGTGAAAAGTTGCAATCAACAAACAGATAATCCCAGCATTAATAAACACATCTGCCAGATTAAATACCGGGAACCGAATGATCCGAAAATCGATAAAATCTACAACGTGGCCCAAAATAAATCGATCGATCCCATTACCCAGTGCGCCCCCCAAAATCAAACCGTAGCCAGCTTGTTCCCAGCGGTTAATTCGCGGCCCGAACCAAGCCAATACAATCAATCCCACACTCACGCCTAAAGACAGCCAGCGCAACCAACTCGCCCCGCCGTTGCTAAACAAACTAAAAGCCGCACCGGTATTAACAACATAAGTGAAGTGAAATATCCCCGGTAACAGCGGCTGAGTCTGCGGAGGAACCGTCAATTCAAAATTTTGCACCACCCAAAACTTAGTTAGGTGGTCTAAAATTAAACTGATAATAGCAGCCACCCAGAATAACGGATTTCTTTTAAAACGCATGGATTAGTTAAACAGTTGACAGTTGACAGTTGACAGTTGACAGCGAAGTGATAAGAACGGAGATTTAAACTCCGTTCTTATCACAATCTGCCGACCTGAGTAAGGGCTTCAAACCCTTGCTATTCCGTAATAGAACACGGGGCATTGGACACGATATAATTTATTGAAATCTCGCGTTTCATGGCGAGCAGAATGCAGTGTAGCAAAGCAATCCCAGCCCTAGCGAGATAATCTTCGGGTTTTGCAATGATAGTATAACCTGATTTGACATAATTACCAACAATTCCTTCTTCCTTCTTCCTTCTTCCTTCTTCCTTCGCAATTAATAAAACATCAAGCGGCGCAAAGTAAATGACAAAAGTGCGATCGCACAAACTACAGCCAATTGTCCCGGTAGAGGATAAACTGAATATTTTAGAATCTCATTGAATAAAGGTGTTTTTTTGCCCGGAATCAGCAAGTAACTAAAAATTAGATAAATTAAGCCGATCGCGTGAACTGTAAATAAACCGCACAAACAACTAAAAGCGATCGATTCCAACCGCGAAGCCACCTTAAAAGCAACCCAGCCGCACACCCAAGCACCAGGAACAAAACCCAACAAATACCCAAAACTTGCTTCTTTAATATAGCCGATGCCGCCACCTTGAGCAAAAACTGGCCACAAAGTCAATCCTAATACCAAATAGGCAATTTGCGAGAGAGCAGCCGCATTTTTGCCGCCCATGCAGCCTACTAGCAATACTGCTCCAATTTGATAAGTAACACCTAAAGAGTATGCCTGAAGTCCGCGATCGTCCCAAAACCCGATCGGCATTGTCACAGATGCAGGCAAAAAAGTGCCTCCTATGGTTAGGAGCAAACCAATAACAGCCCAGATTAATTCGATAGGAGCAGGCATTATAGCAGAAGGAAGAAGGAAGACGGAAGAAGGAAGATGCAAGCTGGAATGCCCGCAGCTTTTCAGTTCTTTATACTAGCACTACTGTCAAAACAACCACCATTGTATGGTTTTCTGGTTCTTAAGCCTGGATGTGGCGATCGCTTAATGGCGGATTTTTCGCGATCGCATACTTCTTTTCCTACCAATTTATCATGTACTATCTTATCTGATTGCACCTGTCAAGCTCATCAAGGCTATTTTATTGATTAATAGTATTAATACTAAAATAATATTAAAATGTGATTAAATGTAAAGATTTTTAACCTAACCTTTACTTTCGCACGATATGGTGGTGGGGGATACCTGTATAACGATCGTAAATTTTCTTTACCTATGCTTTTTCGTCTCAACTTGATTAATCCGAATCGTGTTACCACAGCAATTTCTGCTATGGCGATCGCCCTCAGCTTAGCAGCGTGCGGCGGCGGCAGCACAACCACCAGCAGCAGCCCCAGCCCCGGCAGCGACACCGCAGCAACCCCCGGCGCTTCCCCCGTTGCAGCTACCGGCACAGCAACTCCCAGCAAACTCGCCCTAGCCTCAGACGTGGCCATCACCGCAGCCGGTGCGTCATTCCCCGCCCCCCTGTACCAGCGTTGGTTTCAAGACTTCAACAAAATCAACCCCAAAGTACAAATTAACTATCAATCAGTAGGCAGCGGCGCCGGAGTCGAACAATTCACCAAAGGCACAGTAGACTTTGGTGCCAGCGACACCGCCATGAAAGACGACGAAATCGCCAAAGTGCCAGCAGACAAAGGCGTGATTTTGTTGCCAATGACAGCCGGCAGCATCGTCATCGGCTACAACCTCGCAGATGTACCCGAACTGAAACTTCCCAGAGACGTTTACACAGAAATCTTCCAAGGTAAAATTACCAAGTGGAACGACCCCAAAATTGCAGCAGCCAATCCGGGCGCTAAATTGCCAGACCAAGCCATCACCGTCGTCCACCGTTCCGACGGTAGCGGCACCACCGCCGTCTTCACCAAACACCTGAGTGCCATCAGCCCCGACTGGAAAACAGCAGTAGGCGACGGCAAAACAGTAGAGTGGTCCAAAACTGGTACCTTTGTCGGTGCAAAAGGCAACGAAGGCGTCACAGCCCAAGTCCTGCAAACCGCAGGCGCAGTTGGCTATGTAGAATACGGCTACGCCAAAAACAACAATCTCAAATTTGCATCTTTGCAAAACAAAGCAGGTACATTTGTAGTACCTAACGACGAATCAGCTTCAGCAGCTTTAGCGACAGTGCCCTTACCGGAAAATCTGCGAGCATTTATCGAAGACCCAGAAGGCGCTCAATCCTATCCAATTGTCACCTACACTTGGATGCTAGTTCCTAAAACAGTTGCTGACTCCAACAAAGCCAAAGCCATTGAAGCAATGGTTGAATACGGCTTGAATGAAGGTCAAAAAGTTAGTTCTGAATTGGGCTACGTTCCTTTGCCTGCAAGTGTTAAAGAAAAAGTAGCCGCAGCGGCCGACGGCATCAGCCCCGACTACAAAATTGAAGTTGCCAAATAGGGATTGAAGGAAGAAGGAAGAAGGAAGAAGGAAGAAGGAAGAGAGATATTTCTGTAGGGGCGGGTTCACCAACAATAACTGCCTAAAACCAATAATCTCGTCAACCCGCCCCCACCCAACGGTAAATCGCAATCTACGTCTTTCAAAATCAAAGGGGCGGGCTTCACCAGAAATATTTGTTGAAAAGTCAGGGGATTAATCAACCCGCCCCTTTGATTTTTTTATTCTCTTTCTTTCTGCTTTCTTCCAGCTAGCTTTTTCTTAAAATTAATCTTTCTCACTACTATTATTTGGTTTTTTGTTTATGGTTTCAGATAATAATAGCCCTCAATTAGAGAGCCGATCGCGCTCAGCAGCAGAAAAGTCGTTAGACCAAGCCTTTATCTGGCTGACGCGCATTTTGGGCATCGGAGTGGGTGCAATCTTGCTGGTAATCGCCGTGACGGTTGCTTATAGAGCCTTACCTGCGATTAAACAGTACGGTTTGGGATTTCTATTTAGCAGTAGCTGGAATCCGGTTAAAGAAGAGTACGGCGCGCTGCCGATGATTTATGGGACGATCGTCAGTTCGGCGATCGCGCTGCTAATTGCGGTACCATTAGGAGTAGGGACTGCTATTTTTTTAAGCGAGGACTTTCTGCCGCTCCCAGTACGCACAGCTTTAGTTTTTTTAGTAGAACTTTTAGCCGCCATTCCCAGCGTAGTCTACGGTTTGTGGGGAATTGCTGTATTGATTCCCATTATTACCAGCATCGGAAAGTTTCTCAACGGTAACTTTGGATGGCTGCCGATTTTTAGCACTCCGCCAGTTGGCCCGGGAATGTTACCCGCCGGAGTAATCTTGGGAATCATGACTTTGCCCATTATTACTGCTATTTCCCGCGACTCTTTAGCCAGTCTCCCGCCCGAATTGCGACAAGCATCTCTAGGTTTGGGAGCAACTCGCTGGACAACAATTTTTAGAGTGCTAGTACCCGCAGCTTTTTCCGGGATTGTCGGCGGAATCATGCTCGGCCTGGGCCGCGCGATGGGAGAAACAATGGCAGCCACCCTGTTAATTGGCAATTCCAATCAGTTAAGTGCTTCTCTGCTAGCTCCAGCAAATACTATTGCTTCTCTGATGGCAAATCAATTTGCCGAAGCTTCAGGTTTGCAAGTAGCAGCTCTGATGTACACGGGGCTAATTCTGTTTATTCTGACGCTGATTGTGAATATCTTGGCAGAGTGGATTGTTTCTAGAGTCAAAGCCAAGTACAACTAAAAGTTTGCTGCAATTTCCCATACAGTTTTGATTTATGTCAAATATCCCGTCGGAAGATCAAACTTCTTTTGCCTCGCAGACAAGCAGTTTCAAGAAGGTTAAAGGCAGTCCGCAATCGCTGTTCAATACCGCGATGACGGTATTAGCAGGAGCCTGTTTGACAATTACTTTGTTGCCTTTGTTTGCAGTGCTTTCTTACGTTACAGTCCAAGGTTTCAATCGCCTAAATTTAGATTTGTTTACCAAACTTCCACCCCCGCCTGGACTTTCGGGAGGCGGTATCGCGAATGCAATTCTCGGTACATTGATGACGGTGGGAATTGCTTCTTTAATTGCTGTTCCTTTTGGTGTACTGGCCGCCGTTTATTTGTCGGAATTTAGCAAAGGATCGATCGCACGTTGGGTGCGCTTTGCTACTAATGTCCTCAGCGGAGTTCCTTCGATTATTGCTGGGGTATTTGCCTACGGTTTGTTTGTGGTAAATATGGGAGGCTTTTCGGCAATTGCAGGCGGTGCGGCGCTGGCCGTGCTGATGTTGCCGACGATTGTGCGGACTACTGACGAAGCTCTACAAATCGTCCCGCAAGATATTCGATGGGCGTCGGTTGGTGTGGGTGCATCTAATTATCAAACGGTATTGCAGGTGGTTTTGCCTGCGGCAATTCCGGCTATTTTAACCGGCGTGACGCTGGCAATTGCTCGCGCTGCGGGAGAAACTGCTCCTTTGATTTTTACGGCGCTGAATTCCCCTTTTTGGCCGGGAGGATTTGATAAGCCAACTCCGTCACTTTCGGTGTTGGTGTACAACTTTGCAACGGTTCCTTTTAAGGCACAGAAAGAGTTGGCTTGGGCTGCATCTTTAATTTTGGTGTTCATGGTTTTGTTGACGAGTATTCTGTCTCGCTGGGCTACTCGCAAAAAGGTTTATTAGTCAGTTGACAGTTGACAGTTGGCATTAGTCAGTTGACAGTTGACAGTTGACAGTTGACAGTTGACAGTAGTCATTAGTCATTAGTCATTAGTTATTAGTCAGCAGAAAGAAAGAAGAAGTAAGATTTGTCGATTTTCATTATTTTCCCCTCCCACTCTCCCCCTCTCCCCCTCTCCCACTCTCCCACTCTCCCACTCTCCCACTCTCCCACTCTCCCCCTCTCCCCCTCTCCCCCTCTCCCTTTCATTTTCTTGTTATTTTGTAAAATTCGATTGGAGTATTTAGTGTATGATGAATTTGGAAAAAAAGACTGAAACGGTATTGCAAGTAGACAATATCAATATTTTTTACGGTGCTTTTCAAGCTGTAAAAAATGTTTCGATGGAGATTCCTAAAAATCAGATTACTGCTTTAATTGGGCCGTCTGGCTGCGGTAAAAGTACAATTCTTCGATGTTTTAACCGCCTGAACGATTTAGTTAACGGTTTTCGTTTAGAGGGCAGAATTGATTACCAGGGTCAAAATCTTTACGATCCTGATATTGATGCTGTGGAGGTGCGCCGCAAGATTGGGATGGTGTTTCAAAAGCCGAATCCTTTCCCGAAGTCGATTTATGACAATATTGCTTACGGTGCGAGGGTGAATAACTATAAGGGAGATATGGATGAGTTGGTGGAAAAGTCGCTGAAACAAGCGTATCTTTGGGATGAGGTGAAGGATAAGTTGAAGCAAAGCGGTTTTTCGCTTTCGGGTGGCCAGCAGCAGCGTTTGTGTATTGCTCGGGCGATCGCCATTAATCCTGATGTAGTATTGATGGATGAACCTTGCGCTTCTCTGGACCCGATTTCTACGATTAAGGTTGAGGAGTTGATGCGGGAACTAAAGGAAAAGTATACGATCGTCATCGTTACTCACAATATGCAGCAGGCTACCCGAGTTTCTGACTTGACTGCTTTTTTCAATGCTAAACTCTCTGACGATGGAAAGCGGTTTGGCTATCTTGTGGAGTGTGACAAAACTGAGGTGATTTTCCAAAATCCGAAGGAAGAGTCTACTATGGATTATGTTAGCGGCCGTTTTGGTTGATTTGCCGGAGTCTCCAACAGGTTGAAACAATCACGCTACACCAACGACTACAATCAAATTGGTTCGTAGTGAGGACTTTAGTCCTCATCCCTCACAGGACTAAAGTCCTTACTACGAACCAATTCGGACATAATATAACTTAAGAATCCCGGTTTCTTGGAGGAGCCGGGATTCTTGGTTTTTATGTTTAAAAGCTCGATCGTACTTTTTGCAGATACAATTCGCTGATTTTTTTTGGAAGAAGTTTTAAAAGAGTTCACATTTTCTTCATCCAATACTTTAACAGGTTTTCTTTGACCATGTTTTGCCGCATCACTTCTAGCAAGTATTCCTGAGCTTGGTCTTGACTCAATGTTTTGACTTGTTCGCGCAGCACTTGTAATTTAAACTGCTGTTCCATGCTGAGGCTGGTTGTAGGCATATCCATAAAATCGCTCCTCCAGTTTGTTACGTGAGATCCGAGATAGATCGGAATGACGTTTCGCAGACTTTGTTGTGTTCCCTCTATTGTAAACTATCATAACATCTGCTTGACAATATGTCCAAAGTACACATTTTGAAACTAATTTGTGCCGCAAAAGTACATCTAAGTGGGGGGAGCTTTATCATAAAACAGGGATAAAAACCGGGAAGCCTAAGCCAAAGGAGCTATTTTGTATGGATGCAATGGAGTTTTTTGTGAGCAGTGCAGGGGAGTGGCGATCGCAGCGCAGCACTCACCATCTGGCTTTTCGCCAAGCGGAGATTGGGGATTCAAATATTCAGGTAACGGCGCTGGGTGCAGATGACGATCGGGTGGCCCAGATTTGCCAGATGCACGAGGTCGATCCGAGCCGCGCTGCTGGGGGAGCGTTTGTGACTTGGAACGGCACTATGGCGTGGGATAAGGATGATGAGAATCATAAGGGGTCTACGGTATTCGCGATCGTCCCCGATCCTGAAAATCCGCGCCAGGGTTTGATGTTGCGGGAACGGGGCTATGCGGAAATTACGCCGGTGGCTGGCCGTTTTGAGATGGATGATGAGGATGCGCTGCTGCTGATTACCGAATATGAGACGATGAGTTCGATCGAGCGTTTTTGGTTTGCGACTCCCAACGTGCGGATGCGGACAAGTGCGGTAAAGCGCTTTGGCGGTTTCAGCACATCGACTTTTTGTACGGAAGTTCGAGTGGATCCCCGATCGGACGCAGCGGCCCAATCAGCCGAGAAGGAACCGGTTGCTAGCGAGTTTTACTCGGCTCTGGGCTGGTAGTTGAGTCATTAGTCATTAGTCATTGGTCATTGGTCATTACTTTGCGTTTCGAGACTCAGCCGACTGCTGACTGCTCACTAATGACTGCTGACTGCTGACTAATGACTTCCCCAAGGTCAACAAATGTTACAGATTGTTGCAAAAATTCAGGAAAATCGGATTTAGATTGCGGGAATCCCCTAATCTGTATGTTGGTTAGTTGTATCCGTTATGCTGGCAGCTCGCGGTGTCAACTATATCTGAAATTTGAGATAACGGAGATTTTAACGTGGCGCTTCCTTTATTAAGCTACGCCCCCAAAAGCCAAAACCAGCGCGTTGCTGGTTATGAAGTAGGGGGCGACGAGCAGCCCAGAGTTTTCACAACTGAAAATGTGCTCTCGTCCGGGGACATGGAAAACTTGATTTGGGCTGGATATCGCCAGATATACAGCGAACACCAAATCCTGAAGAGCAACCGCCAAACGTCTTTGGAGTCGCAACTCAAGTTCGGCCAAATTACTGTGCGGGATTTCATTCGCGGTTTGGCGACTTCTGCTCCTTTCTTGGAACGGAATTACCAAACTAACAGCAACTACCGGTTTGTGGAAATGTGCGTGCAGCGCGTTTTGGGCCGGGATGTGTACAGCGATCGCGAAAAGATTGCTTGGTCGATCGTGGTTGCAACCAAGGGGCCTCAAGGGTTTATTGACGAGTTGGTCAATAGCGATGAGTACCTGGACAACTTCGGCTACGATACAATTCCTTACCAAAAACGCCGAATTTTGCCTCAGCGTGTTGGAGGGGAAACTCCTTTCAACTTGAAGACACCCCGCTACGGTGCGTACCACCGCTCGCAGCTTGGTTTCCCACAAGTCATTTGGCAGTCAACGGTGCGCCGTTTTGTGCCTCAAGAACTACAGCCGAAAGCTGGCGATCCGGCAAACTATTTGAATATGGCTCGGAATATGTCCATGCCTGCTACTCCGCCGCAGCGCGTACCTCTGGCTAATATCAATATTGCCACGATGGTTCCTCGCCGCTAATTGATACTGCTTGGTACTATTGTTTGTGTCGGGCGATCGACTGAATCTATCAGTTTTTAGGCTGAGAGAGTTTTGAGTCTTGAGTTTTGAGGTTTGAGTTTTTTATTAAACTCGGAATCCAAAACTCAGGACTCATAATTTTTTGGGAAGAAGTTCGGCACCGAGCAATAGACTCAATGCATAAATCTTTACTTGATACAAAAACCGCAGATGTCAGGCAGATTAACGCCGATCAACGCCGATAATTTTAAAATAGTTTCCGAATCAAGGCCGATTGGTTCGTAGTGAGGACTTTAGTCCTTCTTTCTGAGGACTAAAGTCCTCACTACGAACCTTTGTTGCGGGTAATTGACAGAACATAATATCAAATATGAGCTCGCAGGCGCAATATTTTTAGCAGGGTGTTGAATTGATCGGGTAAAGGCGCGATCGCCTCAATCAACTCTCCAGTTAACGGATGCTGCAATTGCAGCCGCCATGCGTGGAGGGCTTGTCCGGTTAAATTGACGCCGATCGAACGGTTGGAACTGTACATCGGATCGCCGACTATGGGATGCTTGATTTCGGCTGTATGGACGCGAATTTGATGGGTGCGGCCGGTTTCTAATTGATAGTGGATTAGGCAATAGTTGCCGATTCTTTCTTTGATTGTCCAGTGAGTAACGGAGGGGCGGCCGCCTTTTTCTTCTGGTACTACTGCCATTTTTTTGCGGTCTGTAGGATGCCGACCGATCGGCAAATCTATTGTACCTGTTTCGGCGTTAGGAACTCCGTAAACTACGCCTAAATATTCCCGGCGGGCGGTTTTGGTTTTGAGTTGGGCTTGCAGGTTTTGGTGGGCTATGTCGGTTTTGGCGATCGCGATCGCACCTGTTGTATCTTTGTCTAATCTGTGGACGATTCCGGGGCGTTGAACTCCGCCGATTTCTGCAAGGGGACAGTGGGCTAACAGGGCGTTGACTAAGGTGCCGTCTTGATGGCCGGCTGCTGGGTGGACGACTAATCCGGCGGGTTTGTTGATGATTATTAGGCTGTCGTCTTCGTAAAGGATAGAGAGGGGAATTGCTTGGGGTTCTAATTTTGTGGGCTGGGCTTCGGGTAAAGTGATGTGGATGCGATCGCCCGTTTTGACTGATATTTTTTTCGAGGTGCAGGTTTCGTCATTGACTTTGACGTTGCCCTGTGCTATGAGGGTTTGGATTCGCGATCGGGATAAATCTGGGATCTGGTCTGACAGCCAAATATCTAATCGCTGATTAACATTATTTTGATTCAATTCCCCTGTATTTTCAACTGTATACATTTGTTCCGTGTCTATTTCTATCATTTACTTTTTAGAATTGTGATGGTAATTCATTGTATAATTACAATTTAATATAGCACATCTAAATCATTTTTGTGGATTGTTTATGCGACTTTCGCTATGACGGATCGCCAGAAACCGGGTTTTTACCCAAATACTTCGTGATAGCGCATAAACTGCGAAAAACCCGGTTTCTTTGGCTGTAATGAGTGCCCAGAAACCGGGTTTTTGCGAGAAAAATTCGTGATAACGTAGAAACTGCGAAAAACCCGGTTTCTTTGGCTGCGATCGGTAAATCCTTATATAATTATAAGTTAATCAAGCTCATCGCAAAAAATGGCACAAAACTCCCTACGCATTAATCATATTGACGATTCCATCCAACTATTCTGGCAGCGGGGCAACTCAGCACCCCGTTTCGCCCCTCCCGTCACCTTTGAACATCCGTTTGACAGCAAAGCATTAGACAGTTTGCGCTGGTATCTCGAAGAATATCTGCGCTTTCCCTACGCACTAGAACCGGAAAAGGCTAAAAAAATTGAACAGAAATTGCAAGCTTGGGGACAGCGGCTATTTGACTTAGTATTTCGCAGCAACGACAAAGCGCGGGAGTTTTTTCAGGAAGCGACACGCGCCGGATTGGATAAGTGCGAAATTAGCATTGTTTCCGACAATCCCGCCGTCCTCAATTTGCCTTGGGAATTGCTGTTTTCCCCCGATTATCAATTTCTCGCACCTTTGCTGGCGGGGATGTATCGCAGTCTGAGCGATTATGCGGTTCGGGCAGAATTGGGAACAATGTCTGACGAACAATTAAATATTTTATTAGTGATTGCTCGACCCTATGGAGAACGCGATATTAATTTTCAAACTATCGCCCGCCCCATGCTAGAGGCACTCAAACCTATTAAAAAACAGGTGAATCTCACTGTATTGCGTCCCCCTAGTTTAAAGCAGTTTGAAGCAGAACTTAACGCCCGGAAAGGCTTTTATCATATCGTTCATTTTGACGGACATGGAGATTTTCAAGCTGACAGCAAAACTGTTCAAACTCAATACGGTAAATCGGGAGAAGGCGTTTTAGTTTTTGAAGATGTTGATGGCAACCCAGAAATAATTACTGCTAGGGAAATTGCCCAATATTTGACAGATTGCCACGTGCCGATTTTTATTCTGAATGCTTGCAAGTCGGGACAAGCTGGGGAAGAAGCCTTTTCTTCCGTGGCGGGACAGTTGGTGAAGTTGGGCGCGAAAGGTGTTGTTGCTATGGCTTATTCCGTCTATGCGACAGGCGCAAAACACTTCATGGCGCGGCTTTACGGGGAATTGGTGCGGGGACAAGACATCGCCTCGGCGGTGGCTGCGGGGCGCAAATCTATGTCGATAGAAAAGCTGCGTCCCAGTCCCAAAGGGCTTTTACCGCTGCAAGATTGGCTGGTGCCGGTATTGTATCAGCAGGAACCTTGCCAGCCTTTCACTCCGAAAACTGTTCCTGATGATTGGCCGGAAGATGACGAAGATGATGCAGAGGCTTTGCTGGCGGTAGATTTGCCAGAAGTTAGCGGTTACGGTTTTATCGGGCGAGATTACGATATTTTGTGTTTGGAAAGAGCTTTTCGCCAAAATCGTATTGTTTTGTTGCAGGGGATGGGCGGCGTTGGGAAAACTGAGTTAGCCGGAGGGTTTGCGCGGTGGTTGGGTGATACTCAGGGGCGAAAAGGTGGCGTTTTTTTCACTTCCTTTGAACGCGGTGCGGGATTGAGTCAGGTAATTAATCAAATCGGTAAGGCAAAGTGGGGCGAAAAATTCGCTTCAGCTACTGCGGAAAAACAGCAAGATGTGGTGCGAAAATATTTGCAAACTAATCCTTGTTTGCTGATTTGGGATAATTTTGAACCGGTGAATGGGTTTCCCCAGGGGAATCCGCCGCTTGTACCGGCTGGGGAAAGAGAAAGTTTGAAACAGTTTCTCAAACAGTTGCGCGGGGGACAATCTTGGGTGCTGATTACCAGTCGGCGCGAGGAAAATTGGTTGGATTGCGGTTACGTCTTGCGGGGGTTGCGGGGATTGGTGCAGCCGGATGCGGAAGAGTTGGCGGCGCGGATTCTGCGGGAAGCGGGGGTTGACAGGGCGAAATTGCCTGGGGAATATCTGGAGTTGCTGAAACTGTTGGGCGGACATCCGCTGTCGTTGAGGGTGGTGTTGCGGCATTTGAAGTCGCAGACTCCGGTGCAGTTGATTGAGGCGCTGCGGCGGGGATTGGATACTTTTCAGGGTGCAGAGGAGGAAGGGAGAGAGAAATCTCTGGCGGTGTCGCTGGATTATTCATTTGCTAATTTGTCGGAAAAAGCGAGGCAGCATTTGCCGTTTTTAGGGCTATTTTGCGATCGAGTGTTTGCACATTGGCTTAATAATTTTTCAGCAAATCCAGATCGTAATTGGGGACAAGCATATCGGGCAGTGTTTGGAGAAAATTTGCAGCAATCTGATTGGATTGGACTATTGAATGAAGCGACTGCCGCCGGAATTCTGGAAGATTTGGGGGACACTATTTACAAAATTCACCCAGCATTGCCTTGGTATCTGCGACAACAGTTAAACAAAATGGGTTCGCAGGAGGTAATCAGTAATCTGGAAAAAAAGTTGCTGGATTTCTACGCAGGATTCGCGGATAAATATCGTCGGGAACTCATCAGCAATGCGGAACTAGCAAGCTTTGTACTGCGAGTGGAAGAACCGAATTTATTGCGACAGTTGCGGCTGGCAGAACAGCAACAGGAATGGGCTGATGCTCAAGCAATTCTGCAAGCTTTGGGAGAGGTGTATGAAAGGTGGGGACGCCAATCGGAATTTAAGTCTCTGCGAGAACGGGCGCTCAAGCAAATTGGCTTCCACTTGGCAGAAGCAAAGGCAAAGGGTAAAGATGCTTTTAATTTCTGGATATATCTGCGAGGAGAAAATGCGAATGAAGCTCTTAAAAATGCTGATTTGGAAACAGCAAGAGCAGTTTATAATGAAATTCTCGACCATGAGCTGACAGCTTTAAATAACCCTTCATTCAATAACAATATTGCTGGTACATATCACAATCTGGGAATGGTAGCCGAAGAGCAACGGCGCTTTGAGGAGGCGATCGATTTTTACAATAAAGCTCTCAAAATTTTTGAAGATGGGGAGGATTTTTACTCCGCTGCTAGTACATATCACAATCTGGGAAGAGTAGCCGAAGAGCGACGGCGCTTTGAGGAGGCGATCAATTTTTACAATACAGCTCTCCAAATTAAAGAAGATAAGGGGGATTTTTACTCCGCTGCTGGTACATATCACCATTTGGGAACAGTTGCCCAAGAGCAGGGGCGCTTTGATGATGCGATCGCTTTTTACAATACAGCTATCCAAATTAATAAAAAAGCGAGGGATTTTTACTCCGCTGCTAAGGGCTATCACCAACTGGGAATAGTAGCCGCAGAGCAACAGCGGTTTGACGAGGCGATCGATTTTTACAATACAGCTCTCCAAATTAAAGAAGATAAGGGGGATTTTTACTCCGCTGCTGGTACATATCACAATCTGGGAAGAGTAGCCGAAGAGCAAGAGCGCTTTGACGATGCTGTTGCCTATTTCCAAAAAGCATTTGAAGCTACAAGTGCAGCGAAGGATTGGCGTAAAGCTTCCCCAACTTTAACTGCATGGGGCGAAACTCTGGAATCCCGATCAAATTGGACTGAAGCAGCGAAAATTTACCTTCGCGCCTTAGCCATTGACATCGAGCATAATAAAGAGTGGATAGAATCGGGTATCGCCAATTTAGGGCGAATGCTTCAACAGTTGGGAGACAGTCAATTTAAGATGATTTGGCGAGAGTTTACGGGTAATGAGTGTCCAGAACATTGGTTTTTAGATATTCAGAAAGCCAGTTCGATCGACCCCAGTTAAATACACACAATTCCTGTAGGGGCGGGTTCACCAACAATATTAGCCTAAAACCGATAATCTCATAAACCCGCCCTCACCCAACGATAAACCCCCATGTACGTCTTTCAAAATACAAGGGCAAGGATAGCAAAATTCGATCGCACAAGTCCGAGATTCATTATATCGCTGAGCGATCGAGATTTCAGGTACATTGAAATTGTAGGTGAGGTGGGGGCGGGTTTACAAGATTGTTGATTTTGCCCAGAGATGGTTGGCGAACCCGCCCCTACAGACATTGCGTTCGATCGGGCATATTAGAGATTGTCGGATCGCGCAAGTCATGACTGGTATAATTATTACATGAAAATTGTTTGAGTAACTTACGGGCTATCTATAACATGGAACCGATACTAACTGATGCCGAAATAAATGAAAAGCGGGCGATGTTGCAAGATTACGCTCCCGCACAACAAGCCTTTGCCATGCTGGAAAAACACAACGGCAGACTTGACACCAGTTTTGATGAATTGTGGTTTAGGGGTGAAAAGATGGCAGTTCCCCAACAGCCAAAAAGTGGTAAATCCCTATTGCAAGTCACGCTGAAAACTCTCCGCGCTGAACTCTGCGGCAATGATGGTTTGCGCGCTCAATTCAAAGACTACACAAAAAATCCTGGAAGTGCGCCTTTACTTACGGGATTAATTGTTGCGATTGTTAGCTTGGGCGCTTCTTCGGGAATCCCGATCGATCCTAGTATTGCTACTATTGTTGTTCTGTATCTGCTCAAAATTGGTCTCAATATTTTTTGCGAATATACTGAGACAGCACAGTAGAAACTAGGCACGATTCAGATTAAATTAATATCCTGTTAAATTACCGACAATTATCGCAGTGGCCGCAACGCATTGACTTAGCTTCTTTTGCAAAGCCAAAAGCTTGCAACAAAAATTGCCACCTGCACTGTCGGTGTTTCAAATATTTTGCCATTTCTGCGGCAGCGGTAAAATTTGATTCGGCGGCTTGTTGCTGTGCAGATTTATTAATAACATAATTGAAAGGATCTTCCCATTTTAACTGTCCGCTGCTGTGTAAAATCGAAAGGGCGATCGCACTTTCGGGAAATTCCCGCCCCACAGCATCTGCATCGCCCTTCGCTGGGAGTTGTTTCGCCAACTGCTGCGCTTCTCGAAATTGCGATCGTAATTTGTCTTGAAAAAATTGTGCTCTTTGTTTGTCATCGGGATAAAGCAAACCCGTCGGTTCGCTAATCAACGTCAGGGCGATCGACGACTTACCGTCCCGTCCGCCTCTACCTATTTCCTGAATGTATTCCGATAATAGCAAAGGTGCTTGAAAATGAACAACCCAGCGCACATCCGGCTTATTAATTCCCATCCCGAAGGCGCAGGTACAAGTCACAAATTTAAGGTCATTATTCAGCCAAGCTGTTTCTATTTTTCGGCGCGACTCTGGACTCAAACCTGCATGATAGGCTGCGGTTTTATAACCCGCACCTGCCAAAAAATCCGCCAAATTCTCGCTATCTTTTCTCGTGCGGACATAGACTAAACCAGCTTCTTTTGGTCGAGCTTTGATAAAATTTAATAACTGTTGTCTCCGCCCTCTGGGTGTCCAGACAGTTTGCACTTTCAGGTGAAGGTTAGAACGGTACGGACTGAGCAAAAATGCTTCTGGCTTGTGCAGTTGCAAGACTTTGTTGATTGTTTGCTGCGC
This sequence comes from Microcoleus sp. CAWBG58, assembly GCF_020883045.1. Classification (NCBI taxonomy): domain Bacteria; kingdom Bacillati; phylum Cyanobacteriota; class Cyanophyceae; order Oscillatoriales; family Microcoleaceae; genus Microcoleus; species Microcoleus sp. CAWBG58. The sequence continues at coordinate 24,175 of NZ_JAHRFA010000034.1, forward strand.
TTGGGGGTTGGCGGTGGCGGTGAAAGCTGCGATCGCAATTTTACTACCTTCCGGCTTAGATTTTAACAAAGCCGGCCGTACTGTTCCCAAACGGCGGTAAGCGGGTCGAAATGTGTCGCCCCACTGAACTAAACAGTGAGCTTCATCTAATATTAAACCGTTGATTGGGATGTGCGGCTGACTGATAATTGCCCAAACAGGTTTGCTGAGTAATGTTTCGGGAGACAGGTACAGCAATCTCAACTTGTTTTGTTGCAGCGATTGCATAGTTTGTTGCCGTTGCTGTGCTGGTAATTGACTGTGGAGGAGGCCAGCGGGTAAATTGCGATCGCGCAATTCTTGCACTTGATTTTCCATGAGTGCGACTAACGGCGAAATTACCAAAGTTAAGCCTGTTTGTAATAAAGCTGGCAGTTGAAAGCAGATTGATTTGCCACCACCTGTTGGCATAATTATCATTGTATCTTTCCCGGCTAACAAACTGCTGACGATTTCTCCTTGGGGCGGCCGAAAGTCGTCGTATCCCCAGATTTCTTTGAAGGCAGCGCGGGCTTGATTTAATAATGTTGGTTCTGGTTGGTATTTCATTTGGTTAATTCCCAAATCAGACCTGTCAATTATACCTGAGTCCATAGGGTGCTTAAACAGTTGACAGTTGACAGTTGACAGTTGACAGTTGACAGTTGACAGTTGACAGCGAAGTGATAAGAACCGAGATTTAAACTCCTTTCCGATCGCAATCTACCTGAAGGCAGGGGCTTCAAACCCCTGCTATTCGGTCAGCAAAAGTCTGATATGTTTTTAGCAAAGATTTTATAACTGACGCACCCTACAATAAATTTCGTTAAATTTGACTGTACAATTTAAATGCACTTGTAGTTAAGGATTTTTTGGCAAATTTGGATCTTTGCGACAAGTCGAAAGCGGTAATTGCTCGCCACCTCGTATTGCAATAATTCTCCTTAGATTCTTATTTGTTACCACATTTAAACAAGCACAACCGTATCCGTAATTGACATTAGTTTTGACATATTCATCATCCTTAAAAGGAGGAAGATTATCCATTCCTCTAGCTTGATATCCCCCTTGGGCTGAGATTAGCCAATTATCATCTTTATCTTTGAGAAACCAATTTGCAGGTGTCGGATTTTGCAACCACCCGCACCTGGTTTCAGTTGCTTTGGCAGGAGCAATTGCGATTGAAAAAGATGAGATAATTGCAGGTATCAACCACTTTAGTTTCATAGCTTTACATCCTAATTTTTAACTAATAATTATAACAAAGACTGCACAGAACTTGCGAACTTCGACAAAAGAAACCGGGTTTTTTAGCTAATTGGCGGGTGACAACGAAATATTGTCGCAAAAACCCGGTTTCTAAACACCCGCGCGCAATCTAAAATCTAAAATTCCCTAAGACTCGCCAGACTCGCCGTCTCGGCGCCCGAGCTCGTATACGCCACCGCCAATACAGGCGATCGTCCCCATGGATACTGCCCAACTGGTACCCAGCGACAATTCGACGCCCCAATTGCACAATCCGCCCACAATCAAAAAGGGCAGAATACTCAACAGGGAAGCATAAAAGGCATTTTGAGCTTCTCTGGCTTGGCGGGTTCTCTCAAACTCCGCTTCCGAGGTGTAGAGGGATCTTTCGGCAAAATTCATCCAGCGGTTGAGTTGCAGGATTATCCATTCTGTGATGGGTGACAGCCCCCAATACAGGGCCAAAGACCATAATGACGCACCGGCGATCGCAGTTGCATCTATGGCAAAACTAAAAGGAAAAATTTCAGTAAGCATTGCTTGATGTGTGTTATAAATTTGAGATTTCAGACTAGATCCAAAATCCTGGAACTACTATACTGTCCAACAAAAGCTCGATCGAATTCAAGCACAGCACGAATTTGGCTGGCACATAATTTTCCCTTCCCGGCAGCATTTAACCCGGAGCCTTGACACCTGTTCTGTATGCAGTAAGATACACGTTGGTCAACTGATTCGCTAGTGCGTAGAGCACGCGAGGCAATCTTGCAGCGAATTGGCACATCAGACAACGCAGATTCGCAAATACATTCAACTTTTAGGAGTTCAAGAAATCGTGCAAGACTCTACAAACGGGCTGACAGTAAAACGCTTTTTTCGTCCCAAATCGCTGCTGGTGGTAGCAGCTTCCATCGGCATTGGTTTACTTGGTATGGGATGGCGGCAGGAGTTAGTCCGGGCTCAGCAAACCTCACCAAGCAAAGTCGCTACGGGTAATTTATGGCAGGAAGCCTCTTTCCCAGTGGAAAGTTTTGAAGCCTATACTTCCCCCTTCGGCCCTCGCGGCGGGGATTTTCATTACGGTTTGGATCTGGCGGCCCCGGAAGGCAGCTACATCCGCAATTGGTGGGGGGGTCAAGTTGTGGAAGTTTGGGAAGATGGCCGGTGCGGTACTGGTATGGTAGTGCGATCGGGAAATTGGGATCACATCTACTGTCACCTCAAAGGTAGGGTGCAAACCGCTAACGGCGGGCGTTATTATATCGATCGCGAAGGCGGCCTGCAAATTTGGCAGGGTCAAACTGTGCCGGCCGGTGCGAGAATTGCCAGAGTGGGGATGACAGGGCGCACGAGTGGGCCTCACCTGCATTGGGGATTGAAGTACGGCGGCCGCTGGGTAGATCCGGCTTTGGTACTTCGCGAAATGTATTCCAATCAGTCTTAATTAGTCATTGGTCATTGGTCATTGGTCATATCATGTCTGCTTGATTACCATAAAAAACCGTTTGTAGTGCGGACTTAAGTCCGCTCGCTTGTTGCGGACTTAAGTCCGCACTACGAACCAATTTTATAGTGGTCGATCGACCTGACACGATATCATTAGTCATTAGAATCGAATTCCATTGATTCGCAAACAATTTTGAAACGCACCTGCGTTTATCTGTGTTTATTTGCCTTTGATCTGCGGTTAACCTATCCAATCAAACATTAAAGGCAATTCACATCTATTAGTCATTAGTCACCAATCAAAGAGAAGAAGTAGTAGACCATGTCTGCCATAGCCTGACTAATGACTAATGATATCATGTCCAGTCGATGACCATCACAAAAAAGGTTTGTAGTGCGGACTTCAGTCCGCTTTCTGCTGCGGACTGAAGTCCGCACTACAAACCTTACTTATTTCGCGGTTAATCGACCGGACATGATATGACTAATGACTATTGAAAACTGTCAACTTAAGAGGGCAGGCCCGCACCATCCACTGCCCCTACAACTGACAATTGACTAATTCACGTTGGTGCTAGCTCTTTTTTAGTCAACTCGGTGTATCGATCGACAATTCGCCGGAATTCCTCACCATCGATGGTTTCTTCATCCAACAGCGCTTCCACCAGCTTGTCTACCAAAGCGCGGTTTTCGCGGATAATTTGGCGGGCTTCTTCGTAGCAGTGAATCGCGATTTCTCGGACTTGCCGATCGATCTTCATCGCCATTGCTTCAGAATAGTCCGATCGCGAATTCCAGTCTCGACCCAAAAACACCTCATTGTTCGGACTTTCCAAAGCCACAGGCCCCAAATCCGACATTCCGTAAAGCGTTACCATCTGTCTCGCTAGTTTGCTGACTTCTGTGATATCGCTGCTGGCGCCCAGAGTTACTTCCGCATCGCCGTAAACTTCTGCCTCCGCAGCCCGTCCGCCCAAAGCTACCGTAATCCGGCTTAACAGCCACGCCCGACTCCTCAAACCTTCGCTGTCAAGCATTTCTTCGTCGAGCACGTAGTTGGCAAAGCCTGCGATGCCACCGGAACGAGGAATGATTGTTACTTTTTCTAGGGTGTCGGTATTTTTGAGCATAGTTGAGACGAGGGCGTGTCCGATTTCGTGGTATGCTACCAGCCACTTTTTCTTGCTGTCGAGCAGCGGATTCAGAGTCAGCCCGATCGTAATTCGGTCGATCGCGTCGTTAACTTCTAAAGTACCAATCGTGTCTTTGCGTCGCCTCGCGGTGAGAATTGCTGCTTCGTTGAGCAAGTTTGCCAAGTCAGCGCCGGAAAAGCCCGGAGTGCGACGGGCGATCGTATCTAGGGCAACTTCTTCGTCGAGTTTTTTGTTGCGCGCGTGCACTTCCAAAATCCCCAAACGCCCTTTGTAGCTGGGCAAATCTACCGTTACTTGGCGATCGAACCTACCGGGCCGCAGCAGGGCAGTATCGAGCACGTCGGGGCGGTTAGTAGCTGCAATCACAATTACGCCGCTGTTACCCTCAAAGCCGTCCATCTCTGTTAGCAACTGATTGAGAGTTTGTTCGCGTTCGTCATTTCCGCCGCCAATACCGGCACCGCGCTGCCTTCCTACGGCGTCTATTTCATCGATGAAGACGATGCAGGGCGCATTTTCTTTAGCTTTGCGGAACAAGTCGCGGACGCGCGAGGCGCCGACTCCGACGAACATTTCTACAAATTCGGAACCGGAGATGCTGAAGAAGGGGACTGCTGCTTCACCTGCGATCGCTTTTGCCAACATTGTTTTACCTGTTCCTGGAGGCCCGATTAACAGAACTCCTCTGGGAATTTTGGCGCCGATGGCGTTGAAGCGTTCGGGTTTTTTGAGGAAGGTGACTACTTCTTGCAATTCTTCTTTAGCTTCTTCGATTCCTGCTACGTCGTCGAACATCACGCCGGTTTTGGCTTCCATTTGGAAACGGGCTCGGGATTTGCCGAAGTTCATGGCATTTCCTTGCGATTGGGTCGATCGACGCAGGATAGCCATCAACACTGCCAACACTGCGAAAATTACCAGCAAGTTTACGACTAAACTTACTGCGGCGGCGTTGTCGGCTGTTTGTTTGACTTCAAAGTCGATCTTTTTGGCGCGGATTTGTGAGTATAGTTCTCGGTTGTTGTAGTCGAAGAGAGTAACAATTTGCGCCTGCTCGTTTTTTTGATCTTTTAGCCTAACTTTAGCGGTTCTTTGAATTTCGTCTATTTCGACTTTACTGACTTGTCCTTTTTCTATGTTTTCGATCAGTTGGCTGTAACTCATCGTGTTGTTTGGCGCGCTGTCGGCAAAAACCGGGGTAGAGAGCAATATTCCTTGAGAAATCACCAAACTACCCAGAATGCGCCACAGATTTCGTCCTGGAATTGATTTTTTAGGATTCTGCTGGCTCGATTTGTCTTTGTTTACAGCTAGATGTCCCAGCCATGCGTGTTTCCAAGAATTTTTCATATTGCTGTGCCCAAGGTTGAAGACTGCCAAGATTGATTGCTTTTAGTTTGCTACGTTCGTTTATTTTAACAAGATGCCGGGTATTCAATGGGTTTATCTGTCCTTGACATCTCAAGAGGTACCTCAAAATGCAGGATTGTGAACCCACTGCGACTCAGAAACCGGGTTTTTGACCAAATCAGAGAGGTACGTAGTTGGGCTTTAGCCTCCTTTATCTATAGGTTTAAAGGAGGCTAAAGCCCAACTACGTACCTTTATCCTGAGTTTTTAATTTTTTATCCCGACAATAAAACCACCCTGCTTCACTCTACGCACTGCGACTCAAAAAACCTGGTTTTTCGACCATAAATCTCAAATCGCCAATCCAAAATCTCAAATCGATTGACATTTGCCGATCGCACTTGTTAGACTAATCATAGTCGTAATGAGTACGCTTTGGTCAAGCAGTTATTGTTTTTCAACTCCTATGGTAAAGATTGTCGGCATTGGTGGAAGTTTGCGGGCTGGCTCCTACAGCCAGTTAGCGCTGACGGCAGCAGCAGGACGGGTGCAAACCCTGGGTGCAGAAGTTGAAATATTGGATTTGCGATCGCTCGATTTGCCATTCTGCGACGGCGAGAATGATTATCACCAAAAGCCCGATGTGGAAAAGCTGCGGAATGCGGTACGCCAAGCCGACGGTTTAATTTTGGCAACGCCGGAGTATCACGGTAGCGTTAGCGGTGTTCTCAAGAATGCCCTAGATTTGATGAGCTAGTACCTAGGTAGCGATTAAATAGACAAAGTGGTACACTTGTAGACAAATCTACGATATACCATCCTGTTCAAACCACAGGAATTCGCAAAAAGCTTAGATTGTCAGTAAAGACAATGCTTAGGGGCGAAATATCAACTGTCGGAGGTCGAGCAATGCTTTTATCCATCAAAACAAAGCTAAAGCTAAATAAGAGTCAAGAAACGGTCATGAGTAAGCACGCTGGAATAGCAAGGTTTACTTATAATTGGGGACTGGCTACTTGGAGCGCTCTCTATAAAGATGGATTAAAGCCCAATAAATACCTGCTCAAAAAAATCTTCAACAATCATGTGAAACCTGAGTTTACATGGATAAAAGAGACCGGAATTTGCCAGAAGATAACTCAATATGCTTTTGACAATTTAGGTGATGCTTTTGCTCGTTTCTTCTCTAAAAAGGGTGGATACCCCAATTTCAAAAAAAAAGGCCATCACGACTCTTTTACTATTGACGCTGGTGGCAAGCCGATTCCTGTGGGCGGTACATCCATCAAGTTGCCGACAATCGGCTGGGTAAAAACTCACGAAGGACTACCTCACACAACTTGTAAATCAATCACCATTTCACGTACTGCCGACAGTTGGTTTATCGCGTTCGCTTACGAACAAAGTCATGAACCAACGGTCAAAAGTCATGAGGTTGTAGGAGTGGACTTGGGAATTAAAGAATTGGCTACCCTTTCAACTGGCGTAGTATTTCCAAACCCAAAGCACTATAAAGCGCATCTCACAAAACTCAAGAGATTATCAAGAGTTCTTGCGAGAAAAGTCAAAGGTTCTGGAAATAGATATAAAGCTAAAGTTCAGTTAGCAAAACACCATGCAAAGATAGCAAACCTCAGGAAAGATACTCTGCATAAAATCACTACTTACTTATGCAAAAACCACGCAACAATAGTAGTAGAAGATTTGAATGTCAGTGGAATGCTAAAGAATCACAAACTAGCACAGGTAATAGCTGATTGTGGATTCCATGAATTTAAACGTCAGTTAGAATACAAAGCTAAAAAGTTTGGTTGTGAGATAATCGTTGCTAATCGCTGGTTTCCATCAAGCAAAACCTGTTCAAATTGTGGACACATCCAAGATATGCCACTGAAAGAAAGAACTTACAACTGTGGAAGTTGCGGTCATTCGATGGACAGGGACTTAAATGCAGCGATAAATTTATCACGGTTGGCTTTCACGGTGAAAGCTTACCGAGGGATAACCGCTCCCATGCTCCCGATGAAGTAAGAAGCAAATGTCTAGACTTGTCTAGTTTTTGTATAGCAGTTTCGAGCATTTGGACGGGAAAGTTGCAGGTGCAATCAGCGTGTTGGGAGGACAAGCGAACAACAACGCCCTTAACGATTTGCGAACCATTATGAGATGGGTACACGCTTGGGTAATTCCCGAACAAATTGCGATCGGACAAGCTTGGAAAGCTTTTAGTCCCGATGGTAAATTGTTGGATGAAAAACTGTCTCAAAGGTTCGATGAATTTGCCATGAGTTTGGTAGAAAACACTCAAAAATTGCGAGGAATTTCGTAATTCAGTTGACAGTTGACAGTTGACAGTTGACAGTTGAAAGCACTTGACCTATAAGTCCGAGGATTGGGGTAATGAATCGTCTGATTTTAATTTCTCAAGGGCGATCGGGGCTCCGGCTTTCAACCAATTTTTTCTGGTAATTAGACCGATCGCAAATGTAGTCGAGGATGCAACTGGGATAGCCTTATGGTGTGTCAGTTCCAATAATTGCTCGATTTGAAGAGGCTGACTCTGACGCACCCTACAAGCTATCTTAAAATGGCATATCGATTGCATCCCCGAAAGGATGCGGTACGTCGATCGGCATTCTTCCGGGTTTAGACTCATAGTTATCAATCCACTTTTTAGCCAATTCCAAAGCTTCCTCTTCAGTTTTGGCATTTTGGACGGCGACGTGGCGGTTGCCGCGGCTATCCCAAACTTCGACGTAGAATACTTTCTGGGATTGAAGAATCCAACCTTTATAAGTGTCTGCTGGTTCCATACTTAAAATCGTAAAATAATCCGGCGGGGAGTTGGACTGACGACCTAATTATAAATATTGCACCGTGTAAAATGAATTTTACAGGGGGTTCTATAGTATTTTTGGAAAAAAGTCAGTGTTACGGTTAACCTCGTCATTGACCCCAGCCCAAAGGCATGGGGCTTGAAAGAGGAAGGCTCACCACCTTCACAAATTCAGGACTAAACCAGTGTCTAGCCTACGTCTTTAAGACAAACTGAACTGTCTGGGAGTGGTATCCCGCAAAACGTTAAGAATGCCTCCCTAGTTTTTAACCACTTTGGCAGTCAGTGGCGAAGGGAAATATACACCTAGAAATAGGGCTTACCGCAACTTTTCGGTAGCAAACACTATGCGTACAGGGTCGCAAAATTTGAAACGGTAATTGTCCCGTTGAAAGTGCAACACTTTCATCACACCGAACTCTTGCGACTCCAAGGCGGTAGTAACAACAAATGTAAAGCCGTCCTGAAAGGACGGGGTTTCAAACCCATTTTTCTGATGACTAGACTAGAGCAATTATTTAACTGGAGAAATTATCTCCAACAAGCGGCTGTGACGATCGCGATCGTCCTGATCGCATCCCAGATAGCGGTATTGCCGGCATTGGCGACGGGCGTTTACGAAATGCCAATGTTGTCGGCGGGCGATCGAACTTGGGTGTGGGACAAAGGCGACGTACTCAGCCGGAGCACTGAAAGCAACATCAGCAGCGTACTCGACACCCTGGAACAGAAAACAGGAAAACAAGTCAGGTTTGTCACTATCCACCGCCTAGACTACGGCGAAACGACTGCCACTTTCGCAGATCAACTATTTGAACAGTGGTTTCCCGCAAAAGAAGACCAGAACAATCAAATTTTACTCGTTCTCGACACTGTTACCAACAGCGCGGCAATTCGCACCGGCGAAGGGGTAAAGTCACTGCTAAGCGATGAAATTGCCCAGAGTGTAGCTGGGGAAACTGTGCAAGTGCCGCTGCGAGAAGGTAATAAATACAACGAGGCATTTTCCGAAGCTAGTTCCCGGATTGCGACTGTGATGTCGGGCGAACCAGATCCGGGCGCGCCTAAAGTTGTGGATAACATTCAAGTTGAAGGCACGTTTAAGAAAGCTGAAGAAACAGACCAAGGTAATGCCACAGTTGTTGTGGTCGTGCTGTTGGTGTTGGCGACAGTGATTCCGATGGTGACTTATTTCTGGTATCAAGGTTTTTCTTGAACTGTTGACTGTTGACTGTTGACAGCGAGGTTTTTAAACAGTTGATGCTTCGACTAATCTTGAATGTATTCTCGATCGTTCAATAAGGCAATTTCTGCCCGCACAAATTCCCGTCCCAGATAAGCCGCGTGATCGAACATTGTCACCGGGCTGGGGCGGGTTTCTTCTAGGATTTTGACGCAAAGTTCTTTGGCGGTTCTGCCGCTAAAAAGCGTGCACTGAGTGCGTTCTACTTTGCCGCGGGCGGGGATCGGTTTGCCGGTTTCGGGATCGACAGCCAGACCGCGATCGTCGATGATGTTGGTGAAGTGTTTGGCGCAAATTGAGCTGGTGGTGCGATCGACATAGATGATGAAGTAGCCGCCCGGATCGAGGTCGATGTGACGTTTGGATAGCTTGTCATCAATTGCGGTGAGGTTTTCCAAGGTTTGACTCATGGTTGTTAAACAGTTGACAGTTGACAGTTGACAGTTGACAGCGAAGTGACAATAACGGAGATTTAAACTCCGTTCTTATCACAATCTACCTTCATGCTGGGCCTTCAAACCCCTGCTGTTGGCGAAAGGAAGTAGGTAATGGCTGTTTTTTGTTCTGCTATTTCTAGTTTAGTCGGCTGCGGGACAAGTTTGGGAGTTTTTTGGGCGATCGGCATTCTACCCGATATCTGCATACACGGCAATTCCCTGTGGGATGTCGGTTTTTGTTTAGATTAGTTTTTTGAACCACAGAGAGCGCAGAGAGCGCAGAGTGGAAGAAGAGAGAGGAACAAAATCTGTTATTATTAGATTTAGTAATGTTTTACGTTAAATTATAGATGAAATTTATAGACTTATTTTCGGGAATAGGAGGTTTCAGGCAAGGTTTTGAAAAAGTGGGGTTTAAATGCGTTTTTTCCTGCGAAATTAACAGCAAATGCCGGGAAGTGTACGCAGATAATTTCGGCGAAGTTCCGTTTGCAGACATTAGTAACATCAATCCCGCGGAGTTGGGAGACTTTGATGTTTTAGTTGCGGGGTTTCCCTGCCAACCTTTTAGCATCTGCGGCAAGAAGCTGGGGTTTGAAGATACTAGAGGTACGCTGTTTTTCGAGATTTGTAAAATCATCAAAATTAAGCAACCTCAAGTAGTTGTGCTGGAAAATGTCAAGCACTTAATCCATCACGACAAGGGAAATACTTTAAAAGTAATTATTGCCAGCCTTGAAGATTTGGGATACAGCGTAAATTATAAAATTTTGAATGCTAAAGATTTTGGAATTCCCCAACACCGCGAACGAATATTTATTATTGCAACTCAGGGTAAAAAGTTTAATTTTTCTCATCTCAAAACCAAGTTTCCGCCAAGACTCAGGGAATTTCTAGACGAGACAGGAGATTTTGAAATATTGGATAAATCTGAGTATACTTTAATTGAGTCTCCGAGAAAGCAAGATTCGGGACTTGTATTTGTAGGTTACAGAAATAAAGGTACTTGGAAAACTGGCGTGAGGCCGAATACAGAACATTTATCGAGGGTTCACAGACAGCCGAATCGCATTTATTCGGTGGATGGCGTGCATCCGACAATTCCTTCGCAAGAAACATCGGGCAGGTTTTTTGTCTATTTTCGCGATCGAGATTTGGTGCGAAAGTTGACGCTGAAGGAATGCTACCGTCTGATGGGTTTTCCTGAAGATTTTAAGAGTTATCCGAGTGCGGGGGAAAGTTACAAGCAAATTGGGAATTCTGTTTGTGTACCGGTGGTGGAGGCGATCGCAAAAGAAATACTCGACGGTTGAAACTGCCGAGTATTATCAAAGGTTTTTAATCCGGATTTAATCTGAAAACTTGCTCAGCTATGTTTGCGAAGGTGTCCATACAATTCTCGATCGATCTGCTAACAAATCGGCCAATCTTTCAGCCCTGTCTCGGTCATCTGCCACATAAGGTAAACCGACAATCTGAGCGTGGGACGCAGAGTCAGGTACTGCATCTAAACCTAATTCGCGAATTTGTCCTACTTGAATGCTAGCAACTCCGTAACAATTTCTGAATTTTGCTGCACATTGTTCGGGCGAACAAACACTGCCAATTGTTACCGATAAACCAGGCTCATTGGGTCGAAGTAAATAAGCGAAAAGTAAAACTATATCGCTGGTTTCATCAATCCATTGTCTCCGAAGTAAAGCTCTATAGACAATAGCACTGTCAGCTAAAGAATCGAATTTATAGTTTGCAGTCATAAGTATTTAGTCATAAAAATGTCATTCGCAGAACAAATCAGATAATTTATCCACGAACAATAAATATTATAGCACGAGAGCATCCCGTTTTTGTAGGGGCGAAGCATTCGCGCTGAAAATCTCTCGTATAGTCGATAAGATACAGGCGCGAATGCTTCACCCTTGCGGATATGTTTGCACAATCCGGATGCTCCCCATAGCACTTCATTACATATTTAAGACTAGATGAGAGTGACTCCGAGAAAATTTATCAGTTATACCTTGTTGAACCACTCTAACCAATGAACTAACGTTGACGCGGAAATCAGATCTTCCGATTTATATTCCTGATTTTTTTGATGATAAATGTAAGCTTTACCCTGGGCATTAGATGGGCAAAATAACCTGACTCTACAATCAGCATTTCTATTTTGCCAAGCAAGTCTAATACTACCTTGGTCATCAGTACCAGTCGAGCATTTTGGAAAACTGTTCCCCATAATATCATAAGCCTCAACAACCAATTTCATCGCTGTCCTGAAAGCATACTCAGTCGGTCTCAAAACCCCGTACTCATCCTCTTCTTCTAAATCTAAAAGTTCGATCAGACGTTCGATAGTGATGCGGAAATTCGATAAACCGCTATTGCTACTACTATCAGTAATTTTTTCGTTAGCTACTGTCATAATATTAAATTCCTTTTGGTCGATCGCCAATTCGATCCTAACACAGTTTAATGCTTGGGCATTTGCAGTAAGAACTTTTGTCGCTAGTTCATAAAAAAGTAGGACTGAAGTCCTTACTACAAACCTGTAAGAAAGGACTAAAGTCCTTACTACGAACCTTTATTAGGCGGGAATTTGGATTTTTTCTGTGCCGGCAAGTTCAAACGCGGCGTGAATTGCTTTCAAAGCTGTGACACCTTGGGCTTCATCCACAACGCAGCTAATCTTAATCTCAGAAGTGGCAATCATTTGAATGTTGATGTTGTGCTCGGAAAGCGCTTCAAACATCTTCGCCGCTACTCCCGGATGCAGTACCATGGCGGAACCTACTACGCTAACTTTAGCTATTTGTGTATCGACTGCTATTTCGCCCCAGCCGAATTCAACTGCTGATTTTTCTAGGACTGTTTTGGCTGCGGTGGCGTCTATTTGTGCTACGGTAAATGCTATGTCCCGTGTTAAGATGCCGTCGATATTGTGGCAGCGTTGCGATTGAATGATTATATCTACGCTGATGTTTTCTTCTGCTAACAGTCCGAACAGTTTTGCTGCTACTCCGGGTCGATCGGGCAATTGGCGAATTGCGAGACGCGCTTGATTGAGATCCAACGCTACGGCGCGCACTGCGGGCGGTTTGTTGGATGAGGAATGCAGCCCGATAGGAGAGTTGGCGACATCAAATACTTTGCAGAGTTCGGCAACTGCCCGATCGCACTCCGCAGCATCGATCGTACAACTAACTTTCACTTCGGAGGTGGAAATCATCTGAATGTTAATTCCCGCATCCGCTAAAGTCTTAAACATCTCGGCTGCTACCCTCGGCCGCCCGATCATTCCGGCACCGGCAATGCTAACTTTAGCTATGGGTCGTTCCTCTGCTTTTACTTCTGGTTCCCCCAATTCTGGGCGAGAATTTTTACCCAGGGCGGGGACAATTGCATCTGCAACCGCGACAGCTTGATTCAGGGAATTTCGCCTGACTGTAAAGGCGATATCGTTCGTATTTCCTTCGTGAATTGATTGGATAATTAAGTCTACATCGAGACTTTGCTGCGCGATCGCACCGAACAACCGCGCTGCTACTCCCGGGCGATCGGGCAAACGCAACAGCGACACGCCCGCCTGATCCAAGTCAAATTCCACCGCATCGACCGCTTTTGCGAGCTCTAAGCCCTCTAAAGGACGCGGTTGGGGGGGAGGCGACACCACGCGGGTACCGGGGGCGTCACTCCAGCTAGAAAGCACTACCAGGGGGACGCCGTAATTTTTGGCAATCTCTACGGCGCGCGGATGCAGGACTTTTGCACCCAAACTCGCCAATTCCAGCATTTCGTCGCAGGTGATCTCATCCATCAATTGCGCGTCGGCTACCAAGCGCGGATCTGTAGTTAGAATTCCGGGCACGTCGGTATAAATTTCGCACCTGTCGGCGCGCAAGGCTGCGGCGAGGGCTACTGCTGTGGTATCCGAACCGCCGCGCCCCAAGGTGGTGATTTCCAATTCTCCGGCGTCGGCGATGCCTTGAAAACCGGCAACGACGACGACTTTTCCGCTATTTAACTGGGTTTCCATGCGCGCCGGATCGATTCGCAAAATCCGGGCGCGGGTGTGGGCGGCTTCGGTGACGATGCCGACTTGGGCGCCGGTGAGGGAAATGGCGGGCTGTCCCATTTCCTGCAATGCCATGCTTAAAAGTGCGATCGATACTTGTTCCCCAGTGGAAAGCAACATATCCATTTCCCGTTTGTTGGGATTTGGGGAAATTTCCTTAGCGAGTTTCACTAAACCGTCAGTCGTTTTCCCCATTGCTGAAAGTACGACGACGAGGGAGTTTCCAAGCTGTACTGTTTTGACAACTCGTCGGGCTACTTCTAAAATGCGATCGACTGTACCAACCGATGTTCCGCCATATTTCTGAACAATTAGTGCCATAGGACTTACACAAAGCTACAAAATACTTATCAAATAATACAAGCAGCTTCTGGACTAGAAGCGATCTTTTTTAAATTTTCCATACTACAAATTAGTTGAACCACAAACAATATGTGCGTAGGGGCTGGTTTTACAGCCATTTACGAATCAAAAAAAATAATTTAATAAACCCGCCCTCTTGATTCTAGCAATTGCGATCGGTGCTTGAAATCAAGCAAACAAAAAATGTTTGTAGTAAGGACTTTAGTCCTTGATGCTCTGCTCTTAAGGACTGAAGTCCTGACTGCAAACCGGAGTTAATTTCACACCCGAAGATTGGAAATGATTTAGAATTGCCATATAGCAATCCTAAATGATTGATGAAGATTTGTAGGGGTAGTGCCCCCGTGCCTACCCCTTATCTATCCGGGGAACCAGGGTCTTTAAGAACCCTACAAAAATTATGCAAATAATTTAGGACTGCTATAGCTGTCAACTATCAACTATCAACTATCAACTGCCAACTATCAACTGTCAACTGTTAAGAGGGCAGGCACGGGGGCACTGCCCCTACAACTGTCAACTGTCAACTGTCAACTGTCAACTGTCAACTGTCAACTGATTAACCTCCTTCTAACTCTCGCAAACGCGCTTCCAAAGCTTGAATTCGCAACTCAGCTTCTATGCGCCTTTGTCGTTCTTTTTCTGCCTGTTCCTCCGCCGCCAACAGCAAAGTCCCCAAGTCATCCCACCAGCGCAGCCAAGGCAGTTCTACGCCCTGATAAACTCCTTGCCAAATGCCTAATTCTACTCCTATTTGTGCGATCGGGTAATGTCCGCGATTATTTGGTGCGGCTAACTCGAAGCGGTCTTCGACTAAATGATAGACTTCAACTTGGGCTTTTTTAACTTCATAAATCGCGTAAAAAGCAGGTCTAATAATCCGCTCGTAAATCCAGAACTTCCCCTTTCTGGGAGTCTTATCTCTTTCTTCGCTTCCATCTCCAGAAACAAATTCTAGTATAATTAACGGCGGTATTAATTCTTTCCACATCACATAGGAACGCCGCATATTTCCGTCGAGAGTTGGCGGCACGTCGGGGACGTAAAACCAATCTGGTGCTTCGGCTCCTTTTTCGGGCGGTTCTGGGGGTTGCGCTACTCGCCAATAAATACCTGAATCTTGACCGATGCAGTATTGTCCGTCGGGATGAATTTGGTCTAAAATGGGTCGAACAGATGTTGTTAGCAGGATGCTTTGAGGAAGTTCTTGAAAGTTTTTCACAAAAGTACCGTCGGAGTCGGGTAATTGAGTGTGGTCGGGAAATTCTGTAAAATCTGTTACTAGAAGTTCGGTTTTTTCGGTGACACTCATGTTGACCTCTTGAATGTTGAAAGATTATCGGCATTCACTTAAATTCGGCAGGATTGGTAATCGGTAATTGGGAAAAATGTAATTGCCAGCACACATTACTTAATTGAGTAATAGTATACTGGTTTATTGGGTGCATCTCAACTTTGAAGCCTGAAGAAGCATGACCGCATATAAGTTATTAGTTATAATCTCATATTCACTGCGGTCATGCTTCGCCCCGGAGCGATATATTTCCCAAACTCCCGATGCAACCCGTTTATTGTTATTTATAGATTGACAATTCTATTGTATCATCGTTTTCAGCCTCATGTTGCTATCTAGGGAATTTTGAATATGAGTCAGTACAAGTTAATTATTTTCGACTTCGACGGCACTTTGGCAATTACTCATAAAGCCATTATATCTTGCATTACTAAAACTTTTGAAAGTTTTGGTAACATACCGCCTGAGGCAGAGATAATTCAAGCGACGATCGGCATTAATTTACCAAATACTTTCAAAATCCTCCATCCGGCGATCGAGGAAAGCGCAATTCCGGAATGGGTTGAAACTTACCGCTCTTTTTATCGGACGGAAGGTGAAAAGCAGCTTGATTTATTTCCCGGGACAAAGCAAGTATTGCAGGTAGCAAGTAAGTCAGAATTGAGTCTGGGAGTTTTCAGCAACAAACACGTTAATTTTGTTAATTTGTTCCTGGAAAAGTTGAGAATTAACGGTTTTTTTGATTTAATTTTAGGTGATGACGGACAAATTATTCAAAAGCCAAATCCGAGTGTTTTCCACTCGATAATTAAACCCCTGTTCCCGGATTTGGATAACAGTCAAATGTTAATGGTTGGCGATACAGCGGTTGATTTGCTGTTTGCTAAAAATGCTGGGATAGATGTTTGTTGGGCGGCTTACGGATATGGCGATCGCGCTGAGTGTCTCGCCCTAGCACCGACTTTTGCGATCGATGATATTTCCGAACTGGCTGCGATCGTTCAAAATTAATCTTGACTCGGTTTTTTTGAGAATAGTTTGGATCGTTTAACAACTAAAAAAGATTTGATTAAAAATATTTCACTAGAGCCGGAGTCTCTATTTTGGCTCTAGAGGTAAAACTTTATTGCCGGCAGCAGTAAGCCGACTAAACGCTGTTAATTAATATTAGTTTTAAAAATGAATGCAACTGTAGGTAAACTCCCAACTGCGAGATTCATCAGCAAGTCTCAATCTAATGTCTAAAATCTCAAATGGTATAAACTATACCAGGGATAGAGAAAGCGCGACAACAACTATTATAAGTTAACGGGTAAGAGTCTTTTGAATGCAAAAAGTACAAGGTAGAAGGCAAGAAAAACCCGGCACACTGATTTATTGTTGGTATAATTTAATGCACAAATTTTGGAGAATGACTTTGTAACTTCGACATATAGCGGATCTAGCTCTCATATTCGCGGACGTTGTTGGGAAGAGAACCCTATACATTTAAGCGGTTATGTAAGCTGTCAGTCATACCTCATCTTTTTGAGAAAGGCTATATAAGAAAATAGGAAATTTTTGTTAATATTGCAGGGTATGCTGCCGATCGCGATCGATAATAAACTCAATCTATAAAAACTTATGCAGATCGATATAAGTATTCCTTTTGACAATCTATCGCCGAATCGTACCGGCCCCAATGCACCGAATTTAATAGAAGAAGTATGGAGGCTGTACGATCGCGCCCTGGCAGCTACCAGCAACGGCATCGCGATCGCGGACGCTACACAGCCGGATAACCCAATCGTCTACTGCAACCCAGCCTTCGAGAAGATTACAGGCTACGATCGCAGCGAAATCATCGGACACAACTGCCGTTTCCTGCAAGGCCCCGATACCGATCGCGCAGCCGTCGATCGCATCCGCGCAGCCCTGCGAGAACAACACGACTGCAAAGTAGTTCTCAAAAACTACCGCAAAGACGGCACCACCTTCTGGAACGAACTCACCATCTCACCGGTGCGCGATAGCAGCGGCACCGTTACCCACTTCATCGGCGTCCAAGCTGAGATCACCGATCGCATTCAAGCAGAAGAAGCCCTCAAACAAGCCGAGGCAAAATACCGCAGCATCTTTGAAAACGCCACCGAAGGCATATTTCAAATCGCCCCAGACGGGCGCTACCTCAGCGCCAACCCGGCACTCGCCCGCATCTACGGCTACGATTCTCCATCAGAACTGATCGCAAAATGTTCGGCAACAAACCTTTATGTCGATCGCACCCGCCGCGCTCAATTCGTCGCTACTATTACCAAAAAAGGCTCCCTGAAAGAGTTTGAGTCCTGCATACTCCGCCGGGACGGCAGCACTACCTGGATCTCGGAAAACGTGCGCGAAGTTGAGGGCGAAAATGGCGAACTCCTTTACTACGAAGGAACCGTCGCCGAAATCGCCGATCGCAAGCGCGCTGAAGCAGCCCTGCGCGATCGAGAATATTGGCTGAAAACCGCGATCGATGCCGTACCCGACGCCGTCAACCTCACAGACAGCGAGGGGCGCTGGCTGATTGCTAACGACTGCGCCCTCCAACTTTTGGGCTGGGAAACCTCCGACTATCAGGGCAAAACTACCGCCGAACTTGCTGCTACTGCCGATCCGAGAGTCAGAGAAATCCTGCTAACTTGGCAAGAAACCGAGGAAACTACCTGGAAAGCGGGTACTCTGACTTGCACCCGCCAAGTTGTCTCCTTACCTACAGGCGGCAGCAATTGGTTTGAAGTGCGGAAAGTGCCGCTGTTTAACCCCGACGGTTCGCGTAAAGGCATGGCAGTGGCGGGGCGGGACATCACTCAGGAAGTAGAAGCAGAGGCAGCTTTGCGGGACAGCGAACAGCGGTTTCGGGCAATTTTTGAACGCGCTGCGATCGGCATGGCAGTGGCTACCCTCGAAGGCGTGGCGATCGCGACTAATCCGGCATTTCAAGCTATGCTGGGGCGATCGGAAGCCCAACTGCGCGGCGCCGGCATCGACGACTGGGCGCATCCGGAAGACGCAAAGTCCGATCGCCACTTGCGCCAACAGTTGGCCTCAGGATCGCGCGAAGCTTACCAAATCGAGAAGCGCTACCTCCGCCCAGACGGCAGCATCAGGTGGGGACGCCTCAGCGCCTCTGTCATCCACAGCAGTCTCAAAACGCCACAGTTTATTTTGGAAATGGTAGAGGATATTACCGATCGCAAACTTGCCGAATCAGCTTTACTGCAAAATGAAGCTAAATGGCGATCGCTAATTCTCAACAGTTCCGACATCATAACCATTCTCGACGCCTGCGGTCGCATTGTTTACGAAAGCCCTTCTGTAGAAACAGTCTTGGACTACGAACCAGAGGAACTCATCGGTCAAATTGCCCTCGATTTCATTCACCCTGATGACCTGCCCTCGGCGATTTCCGACGGCGAAAAACTGCTCGCAAATCCCGGCGATCCGATCGCCCTCAAAGGTCGGTTCCGGCGCCCTGACGGTTCTTGGTGTTTTCTCGAAGGAGTCGGCATCAACTTGCTAGCAGACCCCGCTGTGAACGGAATTGCGATCAACTCCCGCGACATGACGGCGCGCAGACAAGCAGAGTACCGCCTCAGCAAAATCAACGAGTGCTTTTTGGGATTCACCACCGACGCCGCCGACAACATTCAGCGCCTGACATCCTTAGCCGGCGAGCTTTTGGGCGGCAGCAGCGCCATCTACAGCCACGTCGGTGGCGGGCTGCTGCGCGCGATCGCGACTTGGCAAGCGCCGCCCGATTACCCAGAGGTCGATCGCGCCGAAGGCCACATTTGTACCGATGTCTGCCACCAAGCCAGCGATCGGGCTGTGGTCATTCCTGACTTGCAGAACACCATCTACGGCGAAATCGATCCCGCTGTCATCCGCTACCAACTCAAAAGCTATTTGGGACAAGCAGTCAGGCTGGGAGAGAATTACGTAGGTGTGGTGTGCGTAATCTACACCGAGTCGATCGCACCCACAGAAGCCGACTGCAAGCTGATCGGAATTATCGCTGGGGCGATCGGAGTTGAAGAAGAAAGGGCTGTGGCTGCTGCGCGCGATCGACAAAAATCCCAGGAATTGCAAGCAGCTTTGCGCGAATTGCAACAAACTCAAATGCAGTTAGTCCAAACCGAAAAAATGTCTTCCCTCGGACAAGTGCTAGCAGGAATTGCCCACGAAATTAACAACCCAGTTGGCTTTGTCGCCGGCAACCTCTGCCACGTCCGCGGCTACGTTCTCGACTTACTAGACATCGTGCAGATGTATCGAGAAGAATTGCCGAATCCCCCAGCCAAAATTCAGAAACAAGCTGAAGATATAGACTTAGAATTTTTAGCAGAAGACCTGCCAAAATTGCTGGATTCAATGCACACAGGATGCGATCGAATTGTAGAAATCATTCAAACTCTCCGCAATTTTTCCCGGGCAGACGAAGCTAAATTCAAGCCTGCAGACCTTCACGAAGGTTTAGAAAGTACCTTGTTAATGTTGAACAGCAGGCTGAAAGCCAAGGCACACTGGCAGGGAATTGAAGTAATTAAACAATACGGAGAACTGCCAAAAATACCATGCCATCCCGGACAGCTCAATCAGGTATTTATGAATATCTTGGCAAATGCAATCGACGCTTTAGAAGAAAGCAGCAGCCCAGCCATAAATACCCCCAATTCAAATTTTCCAACAATCACCATCAAAACAGAAATGATTGATAACAATAGAATTTGTATTCGCATCTCAGACAACGGCCCGGGAATTCCCCAAGATAATATCGTGCGTTTATTTGACCCATTTTTCACGACAAAGCCCGTAGGTAAAGGCACAGGTTTGGGCTTGTCAATTTCGCATCAAATTGTGGTTGAAAAACACAAAGGTAAATTGCAGTGCCTCTCGGAACCTGGGAAAGGCACTGAATTTATCATCGAACTTCCAATCAAATAAGCTCGTATCTTCCACTTTGTACAATTGTCGCTCTAAATACCAAGCAAAAAAAAATCTTGCTACAACAAACACAAACTTTAGACCAAGTGAAATGGAGGGTTGTTTTATCAAATATTTTCGCGCTTTGCGTAGCTCGATTTTCGATCTTTTTTTGATACGATATTTCTGCCACGCAGCCTACAGATACTAATCATATCATGTCCGATCGATTACCATAACAAAAAAGGTTTGTAGTGCGGACTTCAGTCCGCAGCATTTTACGGACTGATATCAAATCCGCCCTTCATCGTCCTGTATTAATCTCTCTCTTCTCTTCCTTTGCGTCCTTTGCGCCTTCGCGGTTAAATCATTCCGATGCAACCGGAAACGATATGAAGTCCGCACTACGAGAAAAAATGGTTTGTAGTGCGGTTAATCCAGCGAACACCATATCAGTCATTCCCAAATCTAAAATCTCAAATCCTATGACTTCTGTCGCCTCTTGTTGTATACTAAGGAGATCAGAGGTGTCAGTCTGGCTGCTAATGTTGGCACTGTACCGACTTCAGTAGCTTTTTCAGACTGAGGAAAGTTTGCAATTTCTAACTCATTTGGGGGCAATTCACGAATTGCCCCCCTTACTTTTGGGGCTGTTGCTGCGATCGCCCTTTGCTGTATCTTGTCATAAAGCTCGATCGACAATTCAATCAATCAATCAATCAATCAATCAATCAATCAATCCGCCAGCCCTTCTCCCCGATAGCTGCGACACTTCCACCTCAACCCCTACCCGCCTTTCCTCGCTACAGACTCCCGCAGCTAAAAGATGAGGTACTAATGGGCATAGGGCATTGGGCATAGGGCATTGGGCATTGGGCATTGGGAAGAAGGCCAAACAGGGCATTGGGCATAGGGCATTGGGAAGAAGGCCAAACAGGGCATTGGCCAAACAGGGCATTGGGCATATCTCACTTTTTTGAGAACCGCTATAATTTTATTCTGATAATTAAGGAATTACCAGAAAGAATTGGTTGAAAGCCCCAACCCCGATCGGGAAAAATTAAAATCAGACTATTGATTACTCCAATCCTCTTCCTTCCTTTGTCAACAGTCAACAGTCAACAGTCAACTGAACAATTATCAAAATGAAATTCTTATTAGTGACAGATTTAGACAACACATTAGTCGGAGATGACGAAGCAACTCAACTTTTAAACCAGCACTTGCAATCAAAGCGATCGCAAATTTGTTTAGTTTACGCTACCGGGCGTTCCCATGCTTCAACCTGCGAGTTAATTTCCCAAAAGCAACTGCTAGCCCCCGACTATACGATCGCAGGTGTAGGCAGCGAGATTTACCAAAATGCCACCCTCGATTTAGATTGGGCGGAATATATTTCTCAAAACTGGGATAAAATTGCGATCGCCTCTTTAGCTCAACAGTTTAAGCAGCTTAAACCCCAATCCCTAACAGAACAAAATCCTTGGAAAATCAGTTATTGTCTGGAACCCGAAGCAGACAACAGCTCGATTCTCCAGGAATTGCAGCAAAAATTAACTACATCGGGACTAGCAGCTCAAATCATTTTTAGCAGCAATCGCGATCTAGATATCTTACCAAAAACTAGCAATAAAGGCAATGCCCTAACTTATTTACAACAGCACCTCCAAATTCCATCGGACACAACATTAGTTTGCGGCGATTCTGGCAATGATATTAGTATGTTTGAACAGGATGTTCGGGGAATAATCGTTGCTAACGCTATGTCAGAACTCTTAGCATGGCATCGCAAATATGGCACAACAAATCATTATTTAGCTGGCTCTGCTTGCGCTGGGGGCATCATGGAAGGAATGAATTATTTTTGGGGATTTTGATTTCATAAAATGCCGTTAAAGGTTTGTAGTGAGGACTTCAGTCCTCATAAAATCAGAGGACTGAAGTCCGAACGATCGAACCAAACAGATCGCACCCCAAGTCCCCCAAACCCTTAAAATTGAGTTGAGAATCTCCACCGCCTCTCGATCGAACCTGCGATTGCGATACCATCAGCTTGTACTCGCTTGCCGCACCGCCACATGGAACAAAATACTTTACCCGTAGAGGTGATTCTGATACATTTACGCGACAGTTACCCGGCGATTACCGGACAAAGCAACGATAGCACTATCACCCTCATAGGAGATAGAGGCGGTATCCCGCAAAGCTTTCAGTAAAATACCAAAAGCGCCATTATAATCCCGTGGGATTGAGTAGCCACATTCTGGGCAAGTAAACACTTTAGAACCACCTAACTTTTGATGCACATGACCACAATGGGTACAAGTTTTAGACGTGTATTCTTCAGTGACATCAATCACGCTGACGTTTCTGATATTTGCCTGATGTTTGATGGTTTGCTTGAATCTATAATGCGCCCATGTCAACATGGCTCTAGCAGTTTTTGAACGAATCTTTCTTCGTGCCTTGGCTACCATTTGGGAAGACTCAAAAGTAGGAAGAAATATGATTCGATAGTTGCTAGTTAAATAGCAAGCGGTTTGTTTCTGGCATTCGTCTACTAAATTCCGAATCCGTATTCTCATACGATGAGCCGCTTGTCTCATCCGTTTTCGGCGCCGTTTCTGGGCTTGAGATATTCGGCTCATTAAGTTATCTAAGTGTTGGCACAGACGAGCAATTCGTCCCATGTCACCACCTCCCCACTCTATGAATTTATTGCCATCAAATCCGGTCATAAATGTTCTCACGCCCGGATCTAACGCAATAATTCCCGTTGCATCGGTAGGGTGTAAAGTAACTGGCACAGGGAACACCGCAAACCAGCGACCCTTGCAGTATAACAACTGAGTGCCTCGATGTCGATCGGGAATCTCCTCAGAAGTATGATAGGTTAATCCTTTTGTCAAGGAAGAATACCAAGTGCCTTTGGTGAAATTTGTATCGTTAAATTTGATGGTTTGAGAGTAATCTCTGATGCTACGAAACTTGGCGTCTGAACTAGCCTTAAATGCTCGATGAGCATCAAAAATAGCGTTCTGCCTGATATGACAAGGTGTTTCTTTTATCCATTCTGGTAAATCACCTCGCATCACAGAGTTACGTAATTCCAGCTTGCTTAAGCGCTTTTTTCGTTGCATTGCTATTGCTTGATTGAAACAATAACGACAGGCTGCTAGCCATTTTCGCCAGACTTTATTTAATTCCTGACTCGGGTAGATCCGGATCTTCTTTGATTTGAGATTTATACTTTCTGAGTCCGTAGAGTCTACTACTAAAGCAGTGGAGGATTGCCAGGATGTCTTCAACCATTTCTTGCTCTGGACTAAGGTTTGTTTCGTTGAGTACCACGAGTTCACACCGGTTTTGCTCACAAAGCCATTTGAACAAGTCAAAGCCGAATCTTGCCAATCGGTCTGACGGGGCAACGACAACCATTCGCACATCTCCTTTGAGGATGCGTTCCAATAGGGCAAGAAGCTTTTTCCGTTTGAAATTAAGTCCTCCTCCAATTTCGCTACAGATTTCGGCTTCCGGGTAGAGACTACTAAGGTGGGCGACTTGTCGATTAAGGTCGGGCTGTTGTGCGCGACTACTGACTCTGGCGTAGACAACAGCCATCCGGTTGTCGGTTCTAGTGGATAGAGCGGCAAACCTGTCAACGTTATACCTTCTTTGCCCTGACGGTGTTCTTATTGCTTGGATTTTGCCTGCTTCTTCCCAACGTCGGAGAGTTCTTTCGTTGACTCCAAGGATGGACGAAGCTTCTTTGGGTGGGACGTACCTGACAATAGCTTTTTCCTCAACTCTTGTTCTGTTATAGCAGATTGTCCGGTGATGCCCAGCAAATTTGTTATTTAGTTATGACTCTCTCACCCCCGCCAATCTCTAGGTAGCATTCGGCTAGATTGGACGCCGCAACCGGGGAACTATCTCGATTTAGAGGGAAAAACCTACGCTGTCTTGGAACGCCACCACCGCTATCAACTCAAATTCGGGCGCTACCAACTGCAAAAAATTGCCTTGTACGTGCAGTCTGCCACACTGCCGATGGAAAGAACATTTGTCAGCGGCATCTGGGTTATCGGAGTTGCTAGCTGCCACTTTAACGCTCGATCGGAAATTCTGCGCTGTGCTGTCAACCCCAATGGCCCCTGCGAGGGCTGCCGCGATTACCAAAAGTGTTGAATGCAACCTCTGCGTACAGACAATTTTAGCTCGATCGGGCGATCGAGAGTGCCGAGGCTCTCGGCATCTCCCTCAATTGCCACAAACTATCTAAACCAACTAGCAACTCTAGAATCGAATTTAACTTCTTCCCAAACGCGATAATCTACCTTCTGATAGGAATGCAGCAAGTCGCAAATGCCAGCATGAATCAAATTTTCTATCTGTAGCAACTGTTCTGAAGAACAGCGAACCTGAATTGTCTGGTTCGACACAGACTCGCCGGAGTCGATCGCAGTATATTTATTAGGAACTCTGCTCAGCACGTAAGCAATTAAATCCTGCCGCAAGCCCGAGTGTGAAAAAACCTGTTGGTGGGGATGGTTGGGATAAGATCCCAAGATAATTTCTACTTCCTCTGTGACTACGCCCAAGGTGATATTGACAAGATTTTTCTGCATTTTCCCAATTTCCCAAATACTACTGAACTTAGATATTTGTTGCCCCCGATCCAGTTCGTCTCATTTCTTCGGAACTTTAGCGCGCTAATACCGCATATTTTGCTTCCGGAATAACCCGATCGAACTCAGAACTTACCTCTTCTATAACCCGCAGCACGTAGCAGGGAATATTGTCCGATAAAATAGCACTTGCCACCGCGCCTGTATGAATTTCTAATACTGCTGTTGCCGCAGCTTCAAACATCATTTGCTGCCCCGGAAACATCACTCTTTCAAAGTACCAGTTAGGAATGTTTCCAATCCGTAAAACCTGAATTTGGTTAGTAGTATTGGCGTAATAGCACAAGATTTGGTTGTTACCTTGAGAAGATAGCTGATATGACATTTGAGAAATCTCCACACTCTTTAAAAAACTTACCAGAAAGAATTGGTTGAAAGCCTCTCCCTTTGAGGGAGAAATTAAAATCAGACTATTCATTACTCCAATCCTCTGACTTCTAGGTAGAGGTCGCTTTTAAACTGTCCCAGGTCAACTGTCCCAGGTCAACTGTCAACTGTTGAATCAGACTTCGCTTTGCCTATTCGTCGTAATTGCGAGTTTGGCTTTTGACAAAATGACCTTATTATTTTCTCGACGTTATTCGACAGCACGAATCACATCCTCAGTTATTAATTTATTTTTGATTGATTTTTCCTGCCAACACTTAGAATACTTGCACCGAAACCAGTCTTTTCCGGTTGAAAAACCCAGTTTGGTTGGTATGCAGTGCCTAACCCCTGATTGATTCAGGTTGGTTGTGTTGTCGCACTCCTCAATCAAAAGTACCGTCACTCACCAAACTCTCCTGACAACAGGTTCGTTTTTTGGCAGCCGGATGCTACTGAGAGTGCGACCTTCACTTGAAGAACCTGGGATAAACATTATCTAAAAAATATGAGGAAATTATGAAGATCGTCATTGTTTTAAATCAATATATTTTGCTCAAAGCATGGATTATAACACTTAGGCAGAAACCGGGTTTTTCCCTACCAACTTCGCTGTATTAGGGAGTATGGCTTAAACCATTTGGTCGATCGAGCAACAATCTGTAATTTATATAACACTAATATAAGTATAAATACGCAGAAAGCCGATCGACTTTACGGGCAACAAAAGACCCCGAGTCCCTGAGGTTATCTCTGAAACTTCTAGGGAATCAGGGTTGGAAGTAACCAATCACCGATCGATCTCAAAGCTAAATCAAAAAAATGAGGAAATTCTGAAAACACCCGGAAAACTCGGACTTTCCTGGACGCAGAAAGCCGGTTCACCAAGATAATTGCGATATTTTAGCAAGAGTCTTAATTAATTTGTCGGCCGAGGACACTTCGTTTGTTTGGCGTGCCGTTGAAACCGCCGAGTCTTGTCTTGCATTTTTCCCCAGCTTAAAGCAACGTTTCCCAACCCAGAATTCCGGCAACTTGCTGCGCCAAACTCAAAGGATCGAAAGGCTTGGCAATCACCCCTGCTACCCCCAAATCAGCAAACTCGTTCAAATCCATTGCCTGCACCTTAGCCGTCAGAAAAATCACCGGAATCTCTCGAGTAGTCGCATTTTTTTGCAGCAAACCAAACAAAGTAACTCCGTCCATATCGGGCATCATTACATCGAGTAGAATAGCATCAGGGACTTGAGTTTCAGCTAAAACCAATCCTTTGCTGGCCTCGGGCGAAATCAGCACTCTCCAGCCACCTAAATGTTCTAGACAAGCCTGAATCACGCTACAGAGGTTTTGTTCGTCATCGATTACCAGAATCTGCTTTGCTGACATAATTAAAACCCTTATTTTAAATAAATTGTGGTCAACCGAAACAGGACTTACGCAGTAACTGCTCAATAACCGCTGAAAAAGCCTGCGGAACCGCTGGTAAATTAGCAGAAAGTCACGCCCAAACGAGAGTGAAATCGTTGGATATCATTTAGATTCTCTAAAATTACCAGCGGTTATTGAGTAGTTACCTTACCCACACGAGATGCACCTACTTAAACCAAAAATTTAAAAATCTAAATATATCTCAATAGACTTGGGTTAGGAGTTGTCCGAAGATACGAACGCTATACGTGAACGCGATCTTTTATGAAATCAATCGAGCGTATCTATTTTTCATAGTTTTGACTTCCCGGCTCTCGGATCCCAAGCGTATTGAAATATAGCTCTCCCTATTGGTGTCAACAACCTGGATAAAACCCTTTGTATATCTCGTTTATCGCCGAGGCAAGAACCCTATGGCATCCCCCTTAAGAAGGGGAACGAAAGAGAACAATCTTGTCGCCCCTTTTTAAGCTATGCGTTATTCACATCTTTCTTAACAAAGGCGAGAGCGATCGCTCGCTAAGCTATCAAACCCCATTCCTCGATCGACCATTTCTCAATCAACTCAAGTTTTTTTCAAGAAAGACAAGCGTCTTATTTTCAAGGTTTGTGGAATTAAATCAGCTTGAAACCCTTAGATAACAAGGCTTTCAAAATTGTTACAAAAAATGTGAGTAACGCCTAGCCGAATCGTTGCGGGAGTAGGGCGGTTGAACTGCGGGCGATCGAGACCTAATCTTCAAACATAATATCCTTGATAAATAAAACTTTAAATTGACACCAATTAACCCTCCCAAGCTCATACACTGGCTGTACATTACCAAGAACCAAGCAATGTCAAAACCGATTTCGCGTTGCGAGGAACCTTAGAGGATGTTTGAAAAGTCAAAGGTTGTCACAATTAACACCCGATCCCCCTCGCATCCCCCTTAAGAAGGGGGACTTTGAGCCGGATTCTGGTTCCCCCTTTTTAAGGCTACGGTGTACACACAAGTCGAGTTGGAAATCAATTGACCCAAAAAAAACGGAAATTTATTTTTTTAATCCTTGATTTCCCGTCACCCATTATCAATAATTTAAAACTATTGATAACGATCTCGATTGTCTAAAAACCTTGCCGACTAAGGGTTGTGTCAGACACAGCCAGGTTTTGGCAAGTTGTGTGTACACGGTAGCCTTTTTAAGGGGGCTAGGGGGATCGGGTGTTTTGATACCAACGCAAGGACTTGTCAAACACCCTCTTAGCAATCGCTTTTTCTTATGACAGCAATCTAACCTTTCCCCCCTTCGCCTTCCAACGGTGCAGGCACTGTGAAATAGAAACTCGTACCTTCAGAGACAACACTTTCGGCCCAAATTCTGCCGCCGTGCTGCTGCACGATGCTGCGACAGATAGCCAAACCCAAACCCGTACCTCCTTTTTGGCGGGAGTCAGAACCATCGACCTGTTGAAACCGTCCAAAGATAGTTTCTAATTTATCAGCAGGAATCCCCCTCCCTCGATCTTTGACTTCAAATAAAACCCGTGAAGCGTAGCTATCCCGTAGGGAATCGCCCAAATCTTCAACCCTGACAGTTACTGTACACCCCGGAGCCGAAAATTTAATCGCATTGCTCAACAAATTTACCAGCAGTTGCACAATCCTGTCCGGGTCAGCCCAAATTTGTGCCGACGAAGGCAAAATCGACAAATCAATCTTATTCTCAGCAGCCACAGACATCACAGCTTCTGCAGACTTCCGCATCAAAACCTGTGCATCGCACCACTGCTTAACAATGGTAACTTGGCTCGAATCGAGTCGCTCTAAATCGAGAATATCGTTGACCAAACGCACTAACCGTTCGGTATCGCTTGACGCAATTTCTAACATCTGTTTGGCAGTTTCCGGTCGATCTTTGAGCACCCCAGCCGCCAGCAAACCTAAAGAACCGCGAATTGAGGTCAGCGGCGTTCGCAGTTCGTGGCTGACAATGGAAATAAACTCATTTTTCATTTTTTCAATTGCCCGACTTTCTGTGATATCTGTGACTGTGCCGACGTGACCTATTAGTTGACATCGGTCGGCAAAAATCGGAGCTGTTTTTACCCGACCAAACCGGATGGTTCCGTCTGGCTGGATGTGGCGGAATTCGCAGGAAAATTCTTCATCTGGCGATCGCAATTCCGACCACTTAGACTGAATTAGTTTGATATCTTCGGGGTGAACAAACTGCATCCAGCCGTCTCCTAAAGCTTCTGCGGCTGTGAAGCCACCAATTGCTTGACAGCGCGGATTTGTATAGGTACATTTCCCCTCAGCATCTATTTTGAAGATGCCGACAGGAGAACTCTCGCTCAGAGAACGAAATAAAGCTTCGCTTTCCCGCAGTTCTGTTTGAGAAATTTCTAGTTCTCTGGTGCGCTGCAAAACTCGCATTTCTAAGAGTTCGTTGAGCTGTTGGAGGGCGGCTTCAGCTTGTTTGCGATCGCTAATGTCGCGCTGCACTGCCACCCAATGGGTAAACCAACCAGTTTCATCTGCGATCGGCACAATGCTCAATTCTACCCAAAACTGCGTCCCGTCTTTGCGGTAATTGATCAAGTCAACTCGCACCGGCTGCCAGGTTTTCAAAGCTCTCCGAATGCGATCGAGACTTGCCCTATTTGTTTTTGCTCCTTGCAAGATGCGCGGCGTTTTGCCCACAACTTCTTCTAGCGTATAGCCAGTCATCCGCGTGAAAGCTGGGTTGACATACAGAATTCGCGGGCCCGGTTCGTCAATCGGTTCAGCTTCGGTAATTAACACCGCGTCATTAGTCGTGGTGATGACTGATTCCAACAAATGCAACTGTAATTCTTTAGCTTTGCGATCGCTAATTTCTGTAACTGTGCCCACCATCCGCACAGCTTCGCCCGTTTCGCTATAAAAAAACTTACCTTTCCTCTCCATCCAGTGAATGCTGCCGTCGGGCCAAATCACGCGGTGTTCGTGACAAAAATCCGATCGCTCCGCGAGGGCCTGATTCCTAGCATTCTCCAAAGCTTTTAAATCTTCCGGGTGAATGCAAGCTGCAAAACTTTGATCTGTTCCGCCAAAAGTTCCAGGCGCCAATCCAAACAACTCTTCATGTTCCCTCGACCAAACCATGCGATTTTTCTGTATGTCCCAGTCCCAAAATCCGATTTTGGTAGCCGACAAAGCTAAGTTGAGCTGCTGGTTGATTTTCCGCAACTCAATGCTAGCAATAGCAACTCGCAGTTCTCGGGCAATTTCGATTTCGCAAGGCTGCCAAGGCAAAGATTTTGACCTCACAGTTTCTTGCCACAACTCAAAGGAAGTGCGAGGAGACATCAATGGGGTACCATCTGGTTTAAATTCAATTGGCCAATCTGGTTTGCCTGCCCAGTTGACAGTTTGAATTGCTTCGGGACGGAACCACAAAATGTAATAATTTTCAATCTCAGACATGGCAAGCACCAGCAAACCGCCAGCGACTTCTTTCAATTTTTCGGCAGGCGGATACAGTTTTGAGAGACAATCTGTATAAAAAACATCATTTTTATTTATTTTGGTTTTTATCCAATCAATTAAGTTTTCGATTTCTCGCAGTTTCGGGGTTTTTCCGATGGCGATCAAATTTTCGTTGGCACACACAACCCCACCGGTAGCGCCCACTAAGGCCAGCAATTCATCTGGGGATTTAAGTAAACCTTCTACAAAGCAGTTTTCTTGAGAAATTTCCCTAATAAATTTATGGCAAATTTCTTTTAAATTAATTGCATAGTCCCGGTCTTCGCTATCTTGTTTGTAGCTGAGTTCTAGATTCACAAACTTTGCTACCATTTCGCAAGCCGTTCTGGTTTCGTAGTTGATATACTTTGGTGTTCGGTGGTGACAGGCGATCAATCCCCAGAGTGTTCGATCTTTGATTAATGTCACGGTCATGCTAGCGCCAATGTTCATATTCTTGAGATATTGAACGTGGCAAGGCGAAACTGTTCTCAACAAAGAAAATGCCAGATCCAGGGGGCGCCCCGTCAGCGGATTGCACTCAGGAATTAGTTCTACAGCCTGATAGTGAAGATCGGGAATAAACCGAATTAAATTCATGGTGAACTGCTTTCTAGCCTGCGGGGGAATATCGGCAGCCGGATAGTGCATTCCCAATAAAGAAGCCAAATTTTCTGCTTTATCTTCGGCGACGACTTTTCCCGCACCTGTGGCATCAAATTGATAGACGATCGCCCGATCGAACCCAATCATCCTCCGCACCTCTTCTACCACTGTCTGACACAGCAATTGCAGGTTTGGCGTGTTGTGGATTTTGTCGATCGGCTTTTGGACTAAATGATAAGAATTGAAATAATTGCTCGCTTTTGGGGAAACAACCTGCTCTAGTTCAAAAATTAATACCGAACTTAATTGATACAGCGTCCCATGAAAAAAAGACTTGCGGTTTTGAATTTTGAATGATAAGCTGATATCGTTAGTTTGATTGCTGTTTTCACATAAAGCTTTTTGAATCGCCTTAATTTCCTCAGTCTCGACAAATCCATGTAAAAACTTGCCCAAAAGTTCTTGCGGGTAAATGCCGATCGCCTTAAAAGTATTATTGCTAACTTGCAAAATCTTCAACACAGTAGATTCTACCACCAACAGGATGCCGTGAGGTTGAATCGAAGCCGGAGCGTAAATTAATTCGCAGTCGCTGTCATCGCGATCGCCTGTCTCTGACGTTAATACCATTACTTTCTTTTGATTGTGAACATTTATCTAAATTAGCCTGTGTTCTGAAATGACCGGGCAAACATCCCTCGACGCCACCGCGTCCGAATCCTAGAATTTAATAATTAATTCCAAGTTTTGGCGAAAGCTTACCAGAAAGAATTGGTTGAAAGCCCGCCCGCCTTTGAGGGAGAAATTAAAATCAGACTATTCATTACTCCAATCCTCTGACTTAAGGGTAGAGGTCGCTCTCCTTCTGTCAACTGTCAACTGTCAAACTGTCAACTGTCAACTGTTGAACGGTGTTTCGGACGCCCGCTGCATAATTAGGTGTCAACAATCGCCTAAAAACTTTTGTATCTATCGTTTACCGTTGAGGCCTGAACCCCCTCGCATCCCCCGAGGATGGGGGAGTAGAGGGGTTGACGAAAGAGAAGACTCTTATCCCCCTGACAGTCCTATGCTTTATAAACATCTTTCTTAACAAGAAAGTTGACAAAAGTAACTACTGGTGTAAGAGCTATTGGGGAGATAAATTCTGATCGAATACGAATTCTGGTGCAAAGAATGTTCATTGATGTCTCCCTCTTTCAATAAGTTCGCTCAAGTGCTCTCGGTAAAAACCCCGAGATCGCATTTTGGACAAATAGCAATCTAAGGTTTTTCTGCCATTGGTGGCGGTTTGCCAAAATTATCACTTACATCATCGACACAATTTGTCATCACAGCTATTTTCACCCTGGCAAAATACCAATTCAAGTTGTTTTAAGTTGATTAAATAGCAGCCAACCCATCATAATATCATCCAATCTTCTCAATCCACGCCACAAGGTCTTAACTCCCGGAAAACCATCATGTTTTCTTCCCAAAAAACCTCCCAATTTAGCAATCCAACCAACCGCTTCTCCTAAAGTTGGCGGGTAAGAATGAGGATAACTTTTGTGATGATTTTTGGCATAAAGAGCCTGCCATTCCGGAGGTAATAACATAATTTCACAACTGACATTAGTCTCGCTACGAGCTAGATAAGTAATATAAAGTAAACGCCACGCTACAATTTGGTCGATAATGCCTAATGGTAGCCCCTCTGTTGTTGCTGCCTCCTTTGAATGTACTTTCAATCCATGAGCATATTTATTATCAAGATATCCGACTCCTTTGACTGCTTCATGCGTAGTATAATTTAATTCCGTTGTATCCTGTATTGCCAAGATAATTTGATGATTTTTAATTCTTGAAAGCGTCGCATATACGTGTCCTTTCCTAAGCTTCGTGGGGTTTGATATATGGTGAATCCCAGAAATCGTAAGTAGCCTTAGTTTCTGCCCACGTTCCACTAGCTTCTGGGACGCTAGATTCTGGCTTATTGCTCAAATTAGAAACAATTTTCATGAATCTATTTGTCCTTCTTGCGTCTCCCAATTCAGTTTTTTCTAATTCTTCCCTTACCCATTGATTGATCATTTTAACCTCATTCCTGGGCGATCGCCCGTTCGTTTAACAGCACAGATGTTGATTTTTGTCAACTTTATTGTTAAGAAAGATGTTTATAAAGCATAGCTTCTTAAGGGGGGGTTAGGGGGGATCTAGGCCTAATGGTCAAATAGTAGATCGGCAGTATATTTAACGTTAAGTTGACACTAATGGGTAATGGGGAATGGAAATTTAACCCAATCACTTATAACTTATCTCAAATTTCTGAAATATACAGAAGACCGGGTGAATGGAATTCGCACGCCAAACAAACACTCACGCGCCGGGAGCGGGTTGAAGTTTTATCTTCTCCTTCTTCTTTCTTCTCTCGCGACGATAACTCAAGCCTTATTCTATACAATCCGTTACATCCCGTACATTGCTCGTTGCCGAACTTTCTTTACCTAATAAAAAAAGGGGCGAGCCAGAAGCCCGCCCCACCCAAAATTATGCTGCTGCTATTTATTAGCCTAACAGCTTAGCCTAACAGCTTAGCCTAACAGCTTAGCCTAACAGCTTAGCCTAACAGCTTAGCCTAACAGCTTAGCCTAACAGCTTAGCCTAACAGCTTAGCCTAACAGCTTAGCCTAACAGCTTAGCCTAAC
>NZ_JAHRFA010000034.1:57948-68636 GCF_020883045.1 Microcoleus sp. CAWBG58
AGCGCCTTAGCCTTAGCTACGACATTATCAACGGTGTAGCCAAACTTTTCTAGAGCAACGGGGCCTGGTGCAGAAGCGCCGAAAGTATCGATGCTGATGCTGTCGCCTTCGGAACCCAAATAACGTCCCCAGCCGAAGCTAGAAGCTGCTTCAACTGCTAACCGTTTGGTAACAGCTTTTGGTAGTACAGATTCGCGGTAAGCGGCATCTTGCAAGTCGAACAATTCCCAGCAAGGCATCGAAACGACGCGAACTTTATTGCCTGCGGCGCGCAATTTTTCAGCGGCGTCAACGCAGAGGTATGTTTCGCCACCGGTGCCGATCAAAATGATGTCGGGTGTGCCGCCGTCGTCGGACAAAGTGTAAGCGCCTTTGGCTGTTCCTTCGATCGAGCTTCCGGCCAAATTGGGCAAGTTTTGACGAGACAAAGCCATTAATGTGGGGCGTTTGGGGCTTTCAACTGCCACTTTGTAAGCACCGGATGTTTCGTTTCCATCCGCAGGGCGCATCACCAATAAATTGGGGATGGCGCGCAGGGAAGCGAT
Source organism: Microcoleus sp. CAWBG58 (assembly GCF_020883045.1). NCBI lineage: Bacteria > Bacillati > Cyanobacteriota > Cyanophyceae > Oscillatoriales > Microcoleaceae > Microcoleus > Microcoleus sp. CAWBG58. The sequence goes on from NZ_JAHRFA010000034.1 coordinate 58,494, forward strand.
GGTTTCGACTGGTTGGTGAGTGGGGCCGTCTTCGCCCAAGGCTACGGAGTCGTGAGTCATGACATAGATGACTCCGGCTTCGGAGAGTGCGGAGAGGCGAATTGCGCCGCGCATATAGTCGGCAAATACCAAGAATGTGGCGCAGTAAGGAATCAAACCGCCGTGGAGAAGTAAGCCATTTGCGATCGCGCCCATGGCGTGTTCCCGCACACCAAAGCGCAGGTTCCGTCCTTCGTATTGACCTTTTTGGAAATCTTTTTCACCCTTGAGCAAAGTCATGTTAGAAGATGCCAAGTCAGCGGAACCACCGATCAATTCAGGTAGGACAGCAGCCAAAGCATTCAAACATTTTCCAGAATGATTCCGGCTGGAATCTGCCTTATCTTCTGGCTTGTAAGTCGGGAGAACTTTATCCCAACCTTCGGGAAGATTGCCAGCAACCGTGCGCTCGTATTCTGCTGCTTCAGCAGGATATGCTGCTTTATAAGCTGCAAAAGCTTCATTCCATTCTTGCTCAGCAGAAGCTCCTCGTTCTACTGCTTTGCGGAAGTGTGACAAAGCATCAGCAGGAATTTCAAATGGTGCGTATTCCCATTTCAAGAAATCGCGAGTTGCTTTCACTTCATCGGTACCCAAAGCAGCACCGTGAGAACTGTAAGAATTGCGCTTGTTGGGAGAACCGTAACCAATGATTGTGCGAACTTTAATCATGGACGGTTTGTCCGTGACTTTTTTGGCTTCTTCAATAGCTTTGTGAACTGCTTCTAGGTTAGTATCTTCATCTAGAGCGGTATTGTCTACTGTAATAACGTGCCAGTTGTAAGCTTCAAAACGCTTGCCGACATCTTCAGTAAAAGCCAAGGCGGTGTCGCCTTCAATGGAAATGTGATTGTCATCGTACAGGGCAATTAATTTGCCGAGTCCGAGGTGTCCTGCCAAGGAACAAGCTTCGCCAGAAATGCCTTCCATGTGGCAACCATCACCCATGATGACGTAGGTGTAGTGGTCAACAATGGTGTTACCGGGCTTGTTAAACTTAGCAGCGAGGTGAGCTTCTGCCATTGCCAAACCGACGGCGTTAGCAATGCCTTGTCCCAGAGGGCCTGTAGTAACTTCTACGCCTTCGGTGACAAAGTTTTCTGGGTGTCCGGGGGTTTTGGATTCCCACTGACGGAATTGCTTGATGTCGTCGAGGCTGACGCTATCGTAGCCGGTCAAGTGCATGAGGGCGTACTGTAGCATACAGCCGTGGCCGGCCGAGAGGACGAAGCGATCGCGATTGAACCACTTGGGGTTTTTGGGGTTGAACCGCATAAACCGATCCCACAGCACGAAGGCCATAGGAGCAGCGCCCATCGGCAGTCCGGGGTGTCCTGATTTTGCTTTTTCTACCGCATCGATGGCGAGAAAGCGGATAGAGTTGATGCAGAGTTCTTCGAGTGATTGAGTTGCAACAGCCATAATTCTGGTTTTTATATGTAAGAGAGTGTGTGTGGTCGCTTGTGGCAGAGGTGCGATGAGTCGAGTTCGATCGCCCGCGTCCCTGCTGTTCAGTTTCTGTGGAACTGCCGTGAGGCTGCACTACATATCATCTCACCACTTGCGATCGACAGACAACTTAATTTTTTAAGGTTTCGCCCGCTTTGGCAGTTGACTGTTGGCAGTTGGCAGTTGACAGTTGACAGTTGACAGTTGACAGTTGGCAGTTATGTGTGGGAATCAAACCGTTTATCTGTAAGGAGTTGAGTTTTTATTTGTGACATTATTTAAGTCTGCGCCGGATGTGGCGGTTGCGATCGCAGATGTTAGTCAACAGTTAAGGCACGCCTGACGATCGCAAGTGTATCTTAAGTTGTTTGAAAAATTCATCCCTGTTGCGCGGTTATGATAAAGTCTAGTGTTTCTCACATTTTGCAGCTTGGTCAGGAACAGGCAAGATGCTTGTCCCTTAAGAAGTGAATTTTCTGGTGGGGTTGGCAGGCGAGCCCGCCCGGAGCACCAGCACGAGAATAGTGCAAGATGTAAGATATTGGTAATTTTAACCAGGCAATAAGTAATGACTCTGAGTGAAGCCGAAGTCCGCAGTCAAAAAGTAGACGAACTGCGATCGCAAGGCATAGAACCGTATCCTAGCCAATCCTACGCGCGATCGCACACAGCCCAACAAGTTCGCGAATTATTTAGTCAGCCGGGAAAAGAACTCGCCAACGGAGAAACGGATCCCGAAGCAATTCCCCTGCGATTAGCAGGCCGGATTATTTCCAAGCGAGACAGCGGCAAAATTGGTTTCATCGATTTAAAAGACGCCACAGACAAAATTCAACTCAAAATCGAGAAAGCAATCGTCACCGGTGAAGTCGGTTTGAGCTTTGAACAAATTAAAAAATTGCTTGATATCGGCGATTTTGTCGGCGTCCAAGGTATTGGCTGCCGCACGCCTCGGGGAGAACTATCAATTTTAGTCCAGGAATTAACGCTGTTATCAAAAGCTACAATCCAATTTCCCGATGCTTATTACGGCATTAACGACCCCGAAGTTTGCCGCCGCCACCGCGAAATGGATTTGGCTAGCAACCAAGATGCGCTCAACCGTTTCATGCTCCGCAGCCGCATCGTCCAAAGCATCCGTTCCTATCTCTGGCAAGCCAATTTTTACGAAATAGAAACACCGACACTCCAAGCTATTTACGGTGGTGCTGCTGCCAAGCCATTTATTACGCACCACAATGCTTTGGAAGTAGATTTATATTTGCGAGTTGCTCCAGAGTTATTCTTAAAAAGGGCAATTTGCGGCGGCTTCGAGCGAGTATTTGAACTAGGAAAAGCCTTTAGAAATGAGGGTATTGATAGCACTCACAATCCCGAGTTTACCTCCTTAGAAGTTTACCAAGCCTATGCAGATGTGTTCGACATTTTAACAGTTGTCGAAGATGTGATGTGTTTTGCGGCGGCGGCTGTTTTCGGGGATGTCTTGGAAATTGAAAATCAGGGAGAAAGCATCAGTTTAGAGCGCAAGTTCGACTACAGCGACAAATATCCCGGTTTTAGCGGCAAACACTGGCAAGTGAAAACGATGGTGGAAGCTGTCAGAGACGAGTTTGGGCTGGATTTTGACAGCTTGGACTTGGAAAGTGCGATCGCAAATGCCAGCAAGCTAGAATTACATCTGTCCAAGTTAGAACAACAAAGTTTAGGCTACGTGCTCTACGCAGTTTTTGACAAATTAGTTGTTCCCAAACTAATTCAACCGACATTCATCATCGACTATCCCGTCGAAGTCAGTCCCTTAGCCAAAGGACACCGCAGCAAACCGGGATTTGTCGAACGTTTTGAGCTGTTTATCAACGGCACAGAATACTCGAATGGTTTTTCGGAATTGAACGATCCGAAGGAGCAAAGAAAGCGCTTTGAAGAACAGCTAGCGCAGAAAAACGCAGGCGACGACGAAGCGCATCCCATGGATGAAGACTTCATCCAAGCGCTATCTTTGGGAATGCCGAATTGCGCGGGAATGGGCATCGGCGTAGATAGATTGGTCATGCTTTTAACCAATACTCAAAGCATCCGAGATGCCGTAATGTTCCCGACAATGCGGCCCGTCAAAGATTAGTAAAATCTTGTGGATAATGTCTTGATTTATCAACATTATAGCCCTTCTCAAATAGGTAAGGTACGTTGTTGGGCTTCAGCCCTCTTAGTGGTTATATAAGCTGTCACTCATACCCGATCTTTTAGAGAAAAGCTATAATTAGACTCGAAAGGCTTTTGGGATTTTCAAATCCCAAAAGCTAAATGCACTGCTTTCCTCATCAAAGCCGCGTCCAATCAATTAACCGCAGTAAGATTCGTTCGTTCGTAGTGAGGACTTCAGTCCGCTCTTCTGCTGCGGACTGAAGTCCGCACTACGAACCTTTTTTGTTATGGTAATCTATATTATTCATTCGCGAACTTTATCCAAAAAAATTGACTCATCAATGGTCTCAAACATTACAAACAGGTTAAATAAACCCGCCCCCCTCCCACCTGACAACCCCCAAGGTGGTTTGATTGTCTGAAAAAAATGGAAACTACTGAAAGCATCTCTCAAAGGTCGGTTCGCGTCTGGGCCGCAAATGCTATAATTAATCAAGGTACGTTGTTGGGCTTGAGCCTCCTTTGGACGTATCTATAAAGAGGGCTAAAGCCCAACAACATACCTATTTAATCGTTTAAAATGGAATTGCGCCCTAATCTTGCAAACAAATAACTTCTCATTGTTAACTCAGAAAATATGACACTTATTCAAGAAAAAACTCTAGCCTCAAAAGTTCGCGCCGACTTTCCAATTTTGACCCAAAAAGTCAACGGTAAACCGCTAATTTATTTAGACAACGCAGCAACTTCCCAAAAACCCCTAGCTGTACTCAACGCTTGGCGGGATTACTACGAACAATACAATGCCAACGTCCACCGCGGCGCCCACACTCTCAGTGCCAAAGCGACTGATGCTTACGAAGGTGCCAGAGACAAAGTTGCAGCATTTATAAATGCAGCATCGCGGCAAGAAATTGTTTACACTCGCAACGCCACGGAAGCAATTAACTTAGTTGCTTATTCTTGGGGTTTGAGCAACCTGCAAGCGGGAGATGAAATTATTCTGTCGGTGATGGAACACCACAGCAATCTCGTTCCCTGGCAAATGATTGCTCAAAAAACCGGTGCAGTGTTGAAGTTTGTGGAATTAACCGAAACTTACGAGTTTGATTTGGAACAGTTTAAAACGCTGGTTTCCGACAAAACTAAGTTGGTGTCTGTGGTTCACGTTTCCAATACTTTAGGCTGCATCAATCCAGTTACAGAAATCTGCGAAATCGCCCACAGTTTCGGCGCCAAAGTTTTAATTGATGCTTGCCAAAGCGTGCCGCACATGAGAGTAGACGTGCAAGCAATCGATTGCGATTGGCTGGTTGCTTCCGGTCACAAAATGTGCGCTCCGACTGGTATCGGTTTTCTGTACGGTAAACTGAACTTGCTCAGAGAAATGCCTCCGTTTTTCGGCGGCGGCGAGATGATTGCTGATGTATTTCTCGAATATTCCACCTATGCTGATTTGCCGCACAAGTTTGAAGCGGGTACTCCGGCAATCGGTGAGGCGATCGCCCTTGGTGCTGCGATCGACTATCTTAATAACATAGGCATGGATCAGATTCACGCTTGCGAAGCCGATTTGACAGGTTATCTCTTCCAACAGTTGCGGCAAATTCCCGAGATCAAAATCTACGGGCCGCAACCAGACAGCAACGGTGAAGGTAGGGCAGCGCTAGCATCATTTACCGCCGGAGAAATTCACCCTCAAGACTTGTCTACAATGTTGGATCAGGAGGGGGTCGCAATTCGTTCCGGACATCACTGCACGCAAGCTTTGCACCGCTATTTGAACGTTTCATCTACGGCGCGGGCGAGCGTGTATTTTTACAATACCTCTGAGGAGATTGATGTGTTTGTCAAAGCACTCAAAGAGACGATCGACTTTTTTGGTGAGATAATGGGTTAAACAGTTGACAGTTGACAGTTGACAGTTGACAGTTGACAGTTGACAGAAGGAGAGCTACCTTTACCCTTAACTCCGAGGAATGGAGTAATGAATAGTCTGATTTTAATTTCTCCCGATCGGGCGGGCGGGCTTTCAAGCAATTGTTTCTGCTAAGCTTTGTGGGGTGGGTATTTGCCCACCTCAGTTACCAAAGTTTTTTTCGAGATTCAGTTGAGCAGAATGCCTTTTACAATAGCACATCCCATCGCCGCCGCGCCTATATGGTTGCTATCTAAACGAAAATTGGATTTATTAGCGATCGCAATTGGGACAATGATACCCGATTTGCAATACTTTATCGCCCTCAAACCAGTCAGAAGTATTGGGCACAGTTTACCAGGAGTCTTCGTCGAAGGTATACCCTGTTCCCTGATTCTGTTGCTAGTGTTTCATTGGGTTTTCAAGCATCCACTGCTGGCACTTGCTCCCTCACAGGTAGCCGACAGACTACCACCAATCAGACGATACTCGTTTTTTCCATTATCCAGATTTTTAATAATTATAGCATCGATCGCGATCGGCGGCATCAGTCATATTGTTTGGGATGATTTTACTCATTCCACAGGGTGGTTTGTCGTCAACTTTCCCCTGCTGCAATCTAAGATTTTGTCTCTACCACTTTACAAGTTACTTCAATATGGAAGTGGCATATTCGGACTCTGCGGTTTGTCGATTTGGTTTTTAGTATGGTTGCTCAACACTCAACCTCGTCAAAGGCAAGAAACTCTACCTATTTCCTGGAAATTATTAGCAACTGGCTGCATTTTACTCACATCTGGCATCTTCGCAGCAATTGCGATAAAGTTACACTTAGCTGAGGATGGAAGTTTTTCGGGGATAGTTGTTAGAGCTGTTATTGGTTCTATTTCCGGGCTATTTATCGGTTGTATTTTATACTCAGCTACATTTTGGAAGCTCAAAGTTTTTCAGAAATTAAGCTAACAACTGGGCAAGCAGGATAATTCTCAATGCTTTTCCAGCATCCGCGTTCATTCGCGTGCATCTGCGGTTCAAAAAATAACGCCCTTTTGGAACTAACTTTGACCGTGATACAATAAAACTAGAGTTTTCTCAACTCAAGGAGATTTTGAGATGATTGCTACTACTTCAAGTTTAGCCGAACAGAGAACCCTGCTAGAAAACATTAGCTGGCAGACTTTTGAAACGTTGCTCAAAGAAATAGGCGATAAGCGAGGTTATCGCATAGCTTACGATGAAGGGAGACTAGAAATTATGGCGCCACTATTTGAACATGAGAACTACAAGAGCAATTTCGGTAATTTCATCCTTGCTCTAGCAGAAGAACTCGGCATTGAAATTAAAAGTGCTGGCTCAACTACTCTCAAACTCAAAAATGCAAAAAAAGGTATAGAACCAGATAACTGTTATTATATCCAAAATGAAGCAGCAGTTAGAGGCAGGCAAGAATTAGATTTAGAAACTTCCCCACCGCCCGACTTAGCAATTGAAATAGATATTACCAGCAGTTCAGTTGATAAGCTGGCACTTTACTCAGCACTTGGAGTTCCGGAACTCTGGCTGTATAACGGGCGAGTTTTGAAATTTTATCAGTTGGTAGAAACAGAATATATTCAGCGCGAATTTAGTATTGCTTTTCCCTTTGTAGCAGCAGCGGAAATGGCTGTTTTTTTCACTCGCACTCAAACGATGGGGGAAATGGCTTTGCTGAAATCTTTTAGGACTTGGGTTAAGGAGAAAATATAGAAAAGGTTTCATACTAAATCCGAGTTAGGTATCCCCTTGAAGAAGGAGGCGGTTGAAACCGCTTCTACAAAAACAAAGCGGTTGAAACCGCGTCTACAAAAACAAAGTCCGCCTGCGCCGACTAAAAGATAAAGGGATCGTAAACCCTGATTTGGTATCATAATGAAAAAATTACTAACTACTGCAATTGTTTTTCTGTCCGCAGCAAATCCTTGTTTCGCTATGACTCCCTCTGAGCTAACAATATTTGCAACTAACTATAAATACAATGAGAAGGCTCCGATAGCTTATTCTTATTATGACAAAGCTTGTCAAAGAAATATCTCTGTTTCTTTGGTAAAAATTATGGATTTAGGCAAGGGAAGAATCGGAGGAATTACCAATCAATTTCTGTGCTGGGGAGCTACCTACACTTATTTTGAAATGACTCGCGGTAACTTGGAATCTATTCGAGCTTTTGTGGCAATACGTGCAGGCAGATCCACTCAATATACAAACTGGGGCCCAGTTGCCAATCCTGGGGATGATTTAACTCAGGATCAGCTTATATCTGTGGCAAAAACGATGACAGCAAATACAAAATGATTTGTATAGCCTCTCTCAAAAAGATGAGGTATGACTGACAGGTTACATAACCACTGAAACTCTTAGGGCTGAAGCCCAACAACGTACCTCATCTTTCTGAAAACTACTATATTTAAAACTCTGTAATTTCAGGATGGATAAATTGATACCCAGCCGCCTTAATTTTTTGATTCGATACCCTCGCATTATAAGGGCGCACGCTGCTCACAGATTTATCCCAAGTAGCTTTCGGTAGATTGTGAGTTTCAAAAATGCGATCGAGTAATTCGCGACTAGATAGCGACACATCCCCGACTAAATTATAAATCCCCTGCAATCTATTGTCTAATGCAAAGGTCAATCCTCCAACAATATCATCTCGATGCACCCAATTTGTCGCATCTTCTCCGGCGCCCGGACGAGTTGTCCCAGCCCAACGTCCAAAGATTTTAACTAATTCTCGCCCCTGCCCGTAAATGCCACCCAAACGTAGAATGCAAACTTGCAGGTTTGGATTTGATGCTGCTAATAAAACTCGTTCGGTTTCGGCGAGAATTTCACCGTTGGGATTGGCGGGCGCGACGGGCGATTCTTCATCTACCACTTTACCTTGACAGTCGCCGTAGACTGAATAAGTACCCGTATAAATTACCTGCTTGACTGTCGGTGTCTGCTGTAAAACTGATACCAAAGTTGTCGCAGTCTCTAAGTAACTTTCCCGGTAAGCATCAGCATTTCGAGCACCGACGCACAGCATAACAGCATCTTGGTCTTGCAGCAAACTCGCGATCGCACCTGCATCATTTCCCTTAAGCACAACTACCCGCTGGGCGACACCCTCCAATTCACTAACTCGGCTCGCTGTCGTAGTTGTCGCCGTCACAGTACAATCAGATTTACCGCGTAAATGTTTCGCTGTTGCAGTACCCACATAACCGCAGCCGACGATCGCAACTTTCATCAAAAATTCTCCATTTTGTCCTAGCTTCTAAGATTATTGCCGGTTTTTGCGAAGATGCGAGGTCAGGTTTGTGGTAAGATCGAGATACTCGCGATCGATCCCAGTTGCATCATGTCCCAACAAGATATTTTTGCTACATCTTCTGAAACCGAACTTTTAGCTTTTTACGGTTCTTTATTTGCGATCGCAGCCGCCGACGGTTCCGTTGATATTGACGAACTAAATTTGTTGTTTAAAACCATAAATTTAGACAAGTTTTCCGATTCAGCCAAGGCTCAAATCCAATCCTACACTGCGACTCCACCATCTCTGGGCGACTGTTTGCCAAAACTCAGTCAGTCAAAAGAACCGCTGCGTTTGGGAGTCATGTATTTTTTAATCGGCATTGCTTTGGCAAATAATGCCCTGCATCCCACAGAAACCAACGCGATTCAATTCGCGAAAAAAATGCTCGCAGTTTCCGATTTGCAAATTCAAGCGATGCAAGAATTCTTCGCAGACATGAAACAACTACAGGAGGCTGCACCCAAAAAAGATCGAGCATCTGCATCATTTAATACTGCTGTTTCCCAGCTCAAAAATAAGGGCATTCCTCTCGATTTAATCGACCCCAAAAGAACCACAATAAACCTCACCAATCCGCAACCAGGTTATTCCGATGAAAGTTTTTGGGCAAAACTTAAAAAGTTTGCTTTAAGTGCTGGCCGAGAAGTAGTTGAAAAAGCTTTGACTCTTTATTACACTGCTCAAAATCCCAACGTGCCGGCTTGGGCTAAAACCGTTGTGGTGGGAGCTTTGACCTATTTTATATCCCCAGTTGATGCGATTCCAGATATATTAGTCGGTGTCGGATTTACAGACGATTTGGGGGTGTTGCTGACTGCGATTGCTACTGTTTCAATATACATTAATGCTGAGACTAAAGCACAAGCACAGCAGAAAATGAGTGATTGGTTTGGTAAATAATCTTATCTGGTTTGTAGTAAGGACTTTAGTCCTGCTCAATTTAAAAATCAAGAAGGACTGAAGTCCTTACTACGAACTTTTAAGAAGGACTGAAGTCCTTACTACGAACTTTTAAGAAGGACTGAAGTCCTTACTACGAACTTTTAAGAAGGACTGAAGTCCTTACTACGAACTTTTAAGAAGGACTGAAGTCCTTACTACGAACTTTTAAGAAGGACTGAAGTCCTCACTACGAACTTTTAAGAAGGACTGAAGTCCTTACTACGAACTTTTAAGAAGGACTGAAGTCCTTACTACGAACTTTTAAGAAGGACTGAAGTCCTTACTACGAACTTTTAAGAAGGACTGAAGTCCT
>NZ_JAHRFA010000034.1:68736-72286 GCF_020883045.1 Microcoleus sp. CAWBG58
TAAGAAGGACTGAAGTCCTTACTACGAACTTTTAAGAAGGACTGAAGTCCTTACTACGAACTTTTAAGAAGGACTGAAGTCCTTACTACGAACTTTTAAGAAGGACTGAAGTCCTTACTACGAACTTAATGATTGTAAATTCTCAGTCTTTCAGTGGCTTACCTTCTCGATTGACAATACGGCTTTCACCATCTTTAGCCGTGACATTTTCATAAACCCCTTCATCCCGCTTTACATACTTGCTGAAACCCGAATTTTTATAATCGGTGTCGGATGTCGGCTTCATCAACCTCGGAGCGCTCAGCATTCGGCGTACCGGAGCATCTCCAGGAGTATCCCCAGGCTCGCACTTAGCCAACTCGCATAGTTGGCCCCAAGTCGAAACTTCCAGGTTCATGCTGTGCGAAACTTCTAACTGCTGGTTGTTTGTGGGACAAAAATAATCGTATACAGGCATACTAAGAATCTCGCTTGCAACTACTAAAATTACTAATTGCACAGTTACTGTGAGTATTATAACTCAAAATCACTCACAATTCAAGCCAAAAAAGTAAAGTTTACTATTTTTAATGGTTGTTGAAACAGCCGATCGGCTATATTATTAACCCTGTGCAGTTGCTCTCAAATGCGATCGAGACCAAGCCCAATAATACGCTACCCTGAAATCCTCTGACTCGATCGACGGCTAGCAAATGCCCCCAAGACTTCTCTGAATGCCGTCAAAGGATTTATCGTCATTTTCAGACTGCGCCCAAACTACTGATTCTAAGTTTCAAGTTTATTTATCTATGTCATCAGCGAGGATTTACCGATGAGCGATTTCAAGGTTACGCCAGAAGTAGAGCTAAGTACAGCTCAAATGTTGGAGCGATACCAACTGCAAGATGAGATTATTCTGCGGCGTTGGGCAAAACTGCACGGCATCAACAGCACTCGCGGCTTCTTCTATCCCAGTGAAGTAGATTTGATGGATCACGCTCACCATCACCTTTACAATTTGGGAATGAGTGTTGCTGAGTATCAAAGTCTTTTAGACCGGCGCCGCAGCAATTCTCAGACATCAGGCGACCAAAATAAAACAGTAGCAAGTCAAGTTGCTGATGAAGCATACGATGCCATAGAAATGCTCACCGATCAGTATTCGGAAGCTATTGATTTAATGGGAGAACGTATAGCAGATCATTTCATCGATGAACTCGATTTATCTGTAATGCGACACCTTTCTCAAAAAGTTAAAGACCGTCGCACTCTCAACGGTCAAACTAAAAAACCCAACCGTTTTCTCCAAGTGATTAAAGCTGTGTTGCAACCGAGCAGCGAAAATACGCTTCTGGTTCCCAAAAAAGATGATGACTCTAGTTTAGAATTAGAACACCATCACCGGCTCGGCTAACTGATTGATTTGCAAAGCTAAGCGCTACTTTTCGCGGTAAGGTGCGCGCCGCGCACCCTACATAATTAGGTTGTGTTTCCGGGATTGTGAAGGCCATAAACTTGCTGTTTTTAACCAAGAAGAATGGGTTTAAAGCCTCTTCCTTAGAGGGGGAAATAAAACAAAATTATTCACTGTTTCATTCCTAGGACTTATAGGTAGAGGTCGCTCTCCAACTGTCAGCTGTCAACTGTTGAACAGCCTAGTTTACCTTGCAATTATCAATTTAAGACTGAAGAGAGATGTGGTTTGACCCGGACTTAACTAAAATATAGGTTTAATCGAAACAGTTAATCTAGCTTAAGGTAGAGAAATGATTAGATCGTGGATGGTAATTGCAGCAGTCGTCTTGATAGTAGCTTTGGCGATTAACAGAATCACCCCCAGTGACATCCAGTGGTTCAACCGATTGCAGCGTCCGAGATGGCTCGTATTTGAAAAAGCAATTCCTATAATTTGGACGGTAATTTTTATTTGTTTAGCTTGGTCAGCAGTGATTGTTTGGGAAAAAGCACCGGGAACTCTGGAGACTTGGTTGAGAATGGGTTTGTACCTGCTTTTAGAAATAGTAACTATGTCTTACACGTCGGTTATGTGCAAAGTTAGGAGTCTAAAAGTTGGTACGATAATCGGCGGAACTGGCGCAATTTTAAGTGTGCTGCTAGCTTTAAGCGTGTTGCCAGTTTCTGAATCAGCAACCTGGTTATTGCTGCCTTACATACTCTGGAGTCCGATCGGCACTTACACGACTTGGGCGATGATGCACCTCAATGCAGCGGATGTTTAGCTTTGGAATTAGTGATTTTAATTGGATTGCAAGCATCGGGCAAAAGCACTTTTTTTCGCGACTATTTAGCTGCAACGCACGTTTCAGTCAGCAAAGATTTAATGCGAAACAATAGAAATAAATCGCGCCGACAAATTCAGTTAATTGAAAATGCACTGGAAGCAGGGCATTCAGTAGCGGTTGACAACACCAATCCCGCCGTTCTCGATCGCAGCGGGCTGATTGATATCGCTCGTATCTATAATGCCCAAATCATCGGTTACTACTTTGAATCAACAGTCAGCGACTGTTTAGCTCGAAATCAAGAGCGATCGGGCAAATCTCAAGTTCCAGACATAGCAATTTATGCTACCATCAAAAAAATGGTATTGCCCAGTTACGACGAAGGGTTCGATCGCCTATTTTTCGTCCGCATGGCAGACAACTTGGCATTTGAAGTAAAAACCTGGCCCGCAGAGGAAGTGATTGATGGACAATCAGATATTTGAAAAAAAAATGCGGGAGCTAGAATACTTTCACAACCTACGTTTGTTGCCGGGAACTCACACCATAATTCGCGCTGACGGTCGCAGTTTTTCTAAATATACTTCCTCAATTTTTGAGAAGCCTTTCGACTTAAAATTCCACGAATTAATGGTAGAAACTGCCAAGGCGTTGCTATCAGAACTAGGGGGCATTTACGCCTACACCGAAAGTGACGAAATATCTGTTTTGTTTCCTCCAGATTGGGCTTTGTTTGACCGCAGCTTAGAAAAAATTGTCTCTATTTCTGCGAGTATTGCTAGTGCAACTTTCACTGGTATCGCTCGCACAGCAGTCAATTTTGATAGCCGCGTTTGTTCCGCCGCCAACAAATCGCAAGTAGTAGATTATTTTCTGTGGCGCCAAGCAGATGCAACGCGCTGTGCTTTGAATGGCTGGAGTTATTGGATGCTGCGAAAAAATGGCGAAACGGGTGAAAATGCAGCAGTTATATTAGAGAAAAAATCGATCGCTTTCAAAAACGAGTTGCTGTTTCAAAACGGAATTAACTTTAACGAACTTCCGGCTTGGCAGCGCCGGGGAACTGGATTGTATTGGGAAAAATATGAGAAACCTGGTTATAATCCGATCGCGCGCCAGGAAGTTGTCGCAGTGCGGCGGCGTCTGAAAGTCGATGAAGAGCTGCCAATCAAAGACGAATACAAAGAATTTATTTATGGATTTTTGACTGTAGTTTAGACTAAAAAATGAGCGCAGCTAAAAGTAGCCACCTTTGAAGCTCAGGCAAGCAGTTGCTCAAAAACTCAAAAAGTAGAAGATTAAATAGCTAATCTTGAAGACTTTTTGCG